>NZ_JBLBVM010000036.1:0-69982 GCF_047250385.1 Glaciecola sp. MF2-115 | reverse complement strand
CGTACCCCAAACTTCCGCTCTAAGACTACTGAACTCTCTTCTTGGGCTAATTTCGCTAGCTTTAACTTAAATACTTTGTGATGTTTGGACATAAAAAGACCCCCAGTAATTGGATTGTCCAACTATTGGGGGTCACTTCATGTTGGGCTTTTTTACATCTAATTGAATGAGATTCTAGCGGCCTACTAAGCCCGCATTTCTGTCGGTCAGAGCTTCTCTCCAACCTCCTAACCATTCCGAACGAGCTTCAGCAGCTTGGAATGGACATAATTCCTTTGAACGACCTGAGATACCTGCTTGATAACCTTTTGCATGGGCACGTGTTAACTTGTCTCTTTTTTGTCTTTTCATCGATAAACCTCTCTTGTTTAAAAAAAGCAACAGTAGGAAATGAATTCGTATATTTGGTGAACAGTTTCTTTCCTTTGTTACAAGTATATAGATAGCTTTTCGACCTAATAAGTTCAATGCTTAAATTTTGACACTAATGTTAATTATTAATAACTTGCTGATATCTATTGAAATGTTTTCTTGGTTCAATTTTGTCTATTAAACCCTGTTTATAGACTGTCAAGTTATTAAAACGAAAAAGCCCCGATGTACGGGGCTTTCAGAGTATGTCTTAGTTGTTACTTCTTAATTCGCTTTCTAAAAAAGCAAGTTAATAGCAATAAACCGAACATATAAAGCCCTGTAGATGCCCCATTGCGATCTTCAACACCTAAGTCTTCATCAGAGCAAGTTGCTGGTGCTTGACCTGTCGGATTCAGTTTTAATGTAACGACTGTATCAACAAGCACCTCATTACCGCTTTCGTCGATTATTATATCGCCTCTAGCATCACGCGCGGGCTTCTTGGTAGTCGCAGAAACAACGATTTCGTTATTGTCGTTAATGTCTGTCGCTTCAATCAAATTGAATGGGCTATCACAAGCAATTAGGGTATTTAAATTCTGAAAGTTATCAGTTTCGATATCATACAAAAATGCTGCCGTTTTTCTACTTGTTCCTGACGATGCAGTTGCTTCTACGTCAGCTGAGCCAACTACTAAATTGTTATTATTAACCGCTCTAGGAATTGTGCTTGAGCTTTCAAAGAAGTCATCTACAAACTTCAAATTGTCATCGTTCATGTTATAGATGAACATTTTATTTCTACTGACCCTGTTAATTGCAAGACTGCGTAGCCCAACTATGTAACCGTTGTCATTCAAAGAAATCGCACTGTTAGGTAGCATATCTTCGTCTGGAATAATCTGGGTTACAGTACCATTCTGAAAAATGGCTGCGGCAGTATTTAAACTCGTACCCTCGTTGATCTTAACACTTGCAACGCCTACACCGACGTTACTGTTATTAATGTCAAGAATTTGACTTGAACCCTGAGACGTAGGTGTGTCCTCTTCGTCAGTTACCAAGGTGCCGTATGTTGTTGTGTCGATAACAGTCCCGTTAGTATCGAGGGTCCATAAATGTGCTCGTTGCAGCCATAGACCAGAGCGTCTCGTTACACTTGTGCCAGAACTAACGATAATGATTTTACGATAACAAGCTTCGATTGGTTGATCTCCGCGTATCTCTTCATCAGCACAGTTTTCTATACCGGTGGTAAGTGCAGTGCTTGGCAAAATAGAACCACTTCCGACAGCAACAAAGTTATCGTTGATTGCGTTAACTAAACTAGTGCCGCCTAAGGTGACATCTAACGGCAACAAAGGAGACACATTCTCACCAACTTGAGCAAAAGCACGACGATCAAAGTCACTCACAATATATTTAATGGTCGCGTCATTTTCATTTACATAATCAATTGTTCTAAATGGACCTTCTGAATTACCTACAATGTGCGTGCCACCTACTGAATCTTTTGGTGTCGTTTCCATTGCTTGGGAATAACCGCCCAACGCTTCACTCACGGTATCAAAGGCATTGATGAAATTAATGTTGTTCGGTGAACCATCAGTACTAAAAGCCTGCAGACTACCTAATTGTTGAGTAAAGAGGCTAAAATTTCGTGAACCCGTTATCGCTCTATTAACTAAGAATGTATAGTCTTCAAGGTTGAATACGCCATTTTTTGCTGACTCAATATCAGTTAAACCGGCAATGATGTCGCCATTCTCAAAGTTGATCGTAGATAAATCTATCGGTGAGTTATAGCGGTTCTCGACCGCAGTTAAAATCGTACCAGTATCATCTATAGAAAGTCCGTATTGGTTTTGACCTAGGCTTTCTGTTGGTAACTCAGTGATGGTGTATGAAGCGGCTAAAATTGGCAATGATGCTGAATAAAGTATCACTGCTGACGCCAATCGAGTAAATTTCATTAATATTCCTGTTACTGCTCGTTATTTTTTAAACTTTCTAATTCATCCCAGCGCGCATATGCAACTGATAATCGTTTTTCTATATCTGCTAACTTATTTAGAACCGCCTGAGTAGCTTCAGCGTCTTTCTGGAAAAAGTCGGGGGAATTTACTTGTTCTTGAAATCCCTCTTGTTCTTCTTCCATTTTTTCGATTATTTTTGGTAAATCTTCGAGTTCTTTATTATCCTTGTATGATAGCTTTTTGTTGCTTCTAGTAGAAGTGTTAGCTACCTGCTTTTCCGGTTCTATCTTATTTTTAGTTTGTTTTTCAAATTCATCGTTCATTTTTTTTGCTAACTCGGCCTTTTCATCGTACCAAGTGCGCATATCAGTATAGCCACCAACGAATTGTCGGATGACACCGTCGCCTTCAAACACCAAACTAGAAGTGACAACGTTATCTACGAACTCCCTGTCGTGACTGACCAATAACACAGTACCATCATAATCAACGAGCAAGGATTCTAGTAATTCGAGTGTTTCGACATCGAGATCGTTAGTTGGTTCATCGAGAACTAATAAGTTGCTAGGCTTCAACATCAGTTTAGCCAAAATCAATCTGTTTTTTTCACCACCAGATAGGGTTGAAACTGGTGCATTTACTCGTTCAGGGGAAAATAAATAATCCTGTAAGTACCCTATTACATGACGAGTGCCCCCGTTAAAAGTGACTTCTCTCTTACCATCAGCTATTACATCGATAACTGATTTATTCAGATCGAGTGTTGAACGATGCTGATCGAAGTAAGCAACTTCTAAATTGGTCCCTCTAAATATTTCTCCTTTAGTAGCTTCAAGCTCACCGAGTAACAGTTTTATTAGTGTGCTTTTACCGCAACCGTTCCCTCCTATCAGTGCCACTTTTTCGCCGCGAGTAATGAGTAAATCAAGGTTTTCGACTAAGCGTTTGTCTTCAATACTGTAATAAAGACCTTCAGTTTCAAATACGCGTTTGCCCGATTTACCGCCAGCGTTTCTGTTGATGATCGCGTTACCCGTTACATTGCGACGAGCACTATATTCATCTCGAAGCGCTTTTAGTGCGCGCACTCTACCTTCATTGCGCGTTCTGCGAGCCTTGATGCCTTGTCTAATCCACACTTCTTCTTTTGCTAACTTTTTATCAAACTCACGATTCATCGTTTGCTCAACTTCTAAGTCATGCGCTTTTTGCTCTAGATAGGTTTCATAATTACCTGGGTAACTCACCACCTGACCTCGATCGATATCGACAATGCGAGTAGCAAGTTTGCGAATGAATGCCCTATCGTGGCTTATAAAGATGATGGCGCCCTTATAATTAAGTAAAGCCTTCTCTAGCCATTGCACCATGTCAATATCCAGGTGGTTCGTCGGCTCATCCAATAATAATAAATCCGGCTCACTAACTAATGCTCTCGCTAAAGCTGCTTTTCTGCGCCATCCGCCAGATAACTCAGAAAGAATTTGATCGGGCTCTAATTGCAATTGAGTTAGGACATTGCTAATTCTTTGTTCAAATTGCCAAGCATTTCTCGTATCTAATTGTTCTTGAAGCTCTTGCATGCGATTCAAGTTTTTCTCGCTAGGATCTTCCCCAATAATTTGAGTAATGTGATGATAGTCCTTCAATATTTGCGCAACATCTTCCAAACCTTCAGCGACATAATCAAACATATCTCCACTGATGTCCTGCGGAGGATCCTGAGGCAATCTAGACACGACGGTTCCTGTAGGCAATATCATCTGCCCTTCGTCTAACTTTGTCTCGCCGGCTATAACTTTTAGCAATGTAGATTTTCCACTGCCATTTCGTCCAACAACACAGACTCGCTCTCCACTTTGAATATTGAGTGATGCGCCGTCTATGAGTGGCGGCTGTCCAAATAGTATGGACGCGTTTTTCATTTGCATTAAATTCATTTTAAAAACTCAACTAGATCATCAATTGTGAAAGGCCATCCCAGTTCAGAAGCATTTTCTGTGTTTTTCAACACAGGGATCCTGGCACCATAGAGGTGATACAGGTCGGCAGAATCTCGAATATTCACTTTACTTAGTACAAGTGGCTCTGAGGCATTTAACTCATTGTATTGTTCGACGATATCAATCGCTAAATCACACAAGGAACACTGCGGACCGGTATAAAGAATTATTTTCACAGAGACAATATCCAGCATTTATGTATTTTCGGATTGCGCTTAAAGTCTTCTGGAATAGACTTTTGGGTAATATCTTCAATATTGAAACCAAGCGCCTGAACAGCATCGAGATCCAACTTAAATTGACGTAAGTTGTTACTGAAAAATATTTTACCACCCGGGTTTAAGCATTCTTTTGCATCGCTGAGTAAACTAACATGGTCACGTTGAACATCCCATGTGTCATCCATTCGTTTGGAATTAGAGAATGAAGGAGGATCGATAAACATTAAATCGTATTTACCATGATGTCTTTTTAACCATTTTAAGCAATCTGCTTGTTCAAAATGAAAAGCACCATTGAGCTTGTTAAGCGCAAAGTTTTCCTTCGCCCAATCCAAGTAAGTATTGGACATATCAACCGTTGTCACACTTTTCGCTTTCGCTTGTGCAGCGTGTACTGAGACGCTACCGGTATACGCAAACAAATTAAGTACGTCTTTGTTCGCACATTGTTGTTTGAACATTAATCGTGTGTCGCGGTGATCAAGAAATAAACCAACATCCAAATAATCTGTTGGATTGATATAAAATTGCGCTTGGTTTTCGTGAACAATGACTTTATGGCCTTTTCTGTCCACTTTCTCATATTGTTCTTTACCTTTGTTCTGACGTCGAACCTTTACAACCATCTTGCTTGATGGAATGCCAAGTACTTTTGGAATATGAATCAAAGCTTCTTGCAGGCGTTGTTTCGCTTTTTCCTCAGGCACATCTTTGGGGGCAGCGTACTCTTGCACAATCACCCAATCGTTATAGATATCAATTGCAAGATTGTAATGTGGTAAATCGGCATCATAGATCCGATAAGCATTTGTGTTGCAACGCTTTATCCAAGGTTTAAGTCTTTTTAGGTTCTTACGAAGCCTGTTAGCAAACTCATGATTTTCATCAGTCTGGCTTTCAAATATTTCTAGGTTTTGTCCATAAAGTTGATAATTCATGAGTACACATTCGAGTTTACCGTTCATCAACTTGTAGCTTTTTGTATATCGTAATTTTAATGCTTTTAATAAATCTTGATTCGAACTTAAAAGGGAAACATTCCATAAGGCAAAATGTTTCTTAAGATGATGACCAAGTTTGTCAAAAAGTGGTAATAGTGAGGTGTATTCACCTAATCGTTCACCATATGGCGGATTAGAAACTATAAAGCCTTTCGGTTTTACTTCACTTTGGCCACTCTCTTTGTTTTTAGAGTTTTGGCTCAACCAAGTATCGTCAATAACTGCATCAAGCACATCACACTGTTTAAACGTAATAAACTCAGAGACTCCTGCTCTTTCTGCATTCTGTTCCGCCAGTTCAACTAATTTGGTGCTTAAATCATAAGCATAGATAGGTTTTGTTGGTTTGGTGACTATATGCTTTGCTTGCTCAACAACTGCGTCAAATAGATGATGATCATGCTGAGACCAATGTTCAAAACCCCATGATTCCTTGTCTAAATTGGGTGCCATGTGAGCAGCCATCATCGCGGCTTCAATTGCAATCGTGCCAGAACCACACATTGGATCTAGTAGCACATTATCTGTGTCTTGTGCCCATCCACTGCGCATTAATATCCCTGCAGCAACATGTTCTTTAAGTGGTGCATCACCCGCATCTGAGCGGTATCCGCGTTTATGTAGGCTGCCACCGGATAGATCGATACACAAATTGAGTTTGTCACGTCTCAATCTCGCTTGAATCACAATCCCCGGTTTCAGTTTATCTACCGATGGACGCTCATGACCTGCCTCTTGGAATTGATCGACAATGGCATCCTTTATTTTCAATGCCCCAAACTGGCTGTTATTAATGGCATTATTAGTGCCATTAAATTGGATCATAAACGGTACGTAGGAATCGAACTGTGATGGCCAGTCTGCTTCTTTAGCTACATCATAAAGTTCCTCAGCACTATTTACCGTGCCTTCAGCAACGACTAACAATACTCTGTTCGCCAACCTTGAATGCAAACAAAGTTGATATGCATCTTTCAATGAACCTATGAATGAAACTTGGCCTGGTTGAAGTTGTAGTTTTGGCAAGTCATATTCATCATCAGTTTCATCCGCACAAGCAGCAGTGTTTAGGGTGCTAAGTATCGACTCAACCTCTGTTTTTAGCAGGTCGTCGAGTCCTTTTGATGTGGTTACAATCAGCTTATGCATTAACAAGCTCCTTAATAAGTGGTGGGCCTTGATAAATAAACGCAGAATAAACCTGTACTAAGCTTGCTCCAGCTTCAATTCGCTGATTTACGTCGTCAGCATTGCTGATACCGCCAACGCCAATAATTGGCATTCTACCGTCGAGTGCTTTTGCTAATGTTTTCGTAATTGAAAGACTTTGCTGTGTTAACACTTCGCCACTTAAGCCGCCAGCCTCATCTGCATGTTCATGGCCCGCAACGGCTTCACGGTTTAGTGTTGTATTGGTTGCAATAACACCATCCATTTTCGCTTGAAGTAATGATGCTGCAATCGATTCTACTTCTTCTTCACTTAAATCTGGCGCTATTTTGATCAGAATTGGGACATATTTCTTATGCTCAATTTCAAGCGCTAACTGCCTTTCTTTTAAGCCAGCCAATAGACTGTCAAGCGCTGCACCGTATTGCAGGTTACGCAAGCCGGGGGTGTTTGGGGATGAAATGTTTACAGTGATATACGATGCGTATGCATATACTTTATCGAGGCAAAAAAGGTAGTCATCTAATGCGTCTTCATCGGGTGTGGTTTTGTTTTTTCCGATGTTAATGCCAAGAATACCGGAATATTTTGATTTTTTAACTTGCTCTACTAAGTAGTCAACGCCTTTATTGTTAAAGCCCATTCTGTTAATAATGGCTTTATGCTCTGGTAATCTAAACAGACGCGGCTTGTCATTACCTAGTTGAGGCTTTGGAGTCACCGTCCCAACCTCAATAAAACCGAAGCCCATTGAAGCGAACGCGTCGATACATTCACCGTTCTTATCCAAACCAGCCGCTAAGCCAATTCGGTTTTTAAAGTTCATCCCCAAACATTCAAAAGGCTTATCGGCCAGTTTTTGAGAATACAGCCCAGTTAATGGACTTCGTTGAGAGCGTTTTAAAAAACCAATCGTAAAGTCGTGACTCCACTCTGGATCGCGACTTAATAAAAATTTTTGAACAAAAGAGTACACAGTTTCCCCAAGCTAAAAAAAAGCCCTGCTAAGCAGGGCTATTTGCAGACTTGTGTATTCTAATGGTTTGCCTTCACGCTTAACAGCATCAATTCTCTTAATGCGACAGAAAATTTAGCAAATTCGTGATTATCCGACGTTTTAAACTCTGTCATCATGTGATACCAACGAGCTAAGGCCTCTTCGTTAACTTTACACCAATCGTTAAGGATCTTATCTGCATCCTTTTCTTTAGGTTCAATATTTAACAATACAGAAGTAAGTGAACGTTGTTGCCAGTCTAGTTCCTCTCTGTATGAAGCTCTCGCCAGCGCTTGCCAGTGATTAGCCACAGATTGCTGATTGATTTGCTCAAGGAACCAATGCAGTTCAAAGCGCGAACCTAACTGGTAATAAAGCCTTGCAACCACTTCTACTGGACGAACCTCTAATTCCGCAACTTGTGCTAAATCCATTGTCGAGAACATGTTACTCAAACTCGCGACTCGATAGGCTATATCTTTTGGAACTTTAGCGTCAATCAATCGCATGGTTTCAGCTTGAACTTCTTGGTATTCTTTAGCAACTAAGAAGTCACCTAAGTTTTCTGAAACAACTTTGAACGCAGGCTGATAACGTTTAATTGCTGCTTCTATACTAGCTGTTTTGCCACCATGACGAATATACCAACGAGACGTTCTGCGAAGAATTCGACGCATACTATCTAACATTTTCAATTGTAGTTGTGCGTCGATCTTATTATCAAGTTCTTCGACACTTTCCCATAAGGAAGCCATTCCGAACACGCCCTTGACCACAGTATATGCTTCTGCGACCTGTTCAATGAGTGCCCCCGTTTCTTCTTGTAGACGATAAACAAAGTTCAAGCCCATATCATTAACCATTTCGTTGGTTAATTTAGTCGCAATAATTTCGCTTCTAAGTGGATGGTCTTGCATCTGAGTTTGATATTTTTCTCGCAAAATTGGCGGGAAAGCATCAACTAAGAATCGATCATAGTATGGATTATTCGTTATCTCTGGGATATTGAACTTATCTTTCAGAACCATTTTTCCATAGGCAATTAAGACCGATAGTTCAGGTCTTGTAAAGCCTTGCCCTGTAACGACTCTATCCGAAATCTCTTCATCTGTAGGAATGAACTCTAGCTCTCTATTGAGTAGACCTTCGCGCTCTAAACCATGAATGAATCGCAGTTGCTCTTTGAGCTGCTTAACACCAGCTAGATTCGTGATGGAAATTGATTGGGTTTGTCTGTAGCAATCTTGCAAAACAATGTCAGACACATCATCAGTCATATCATGAAGCAATGCATTACGCTGTTTCACCGTTAACTCACCTGCGTTAACTAAGGTGTTTAACAAGATCTTAATGTTTACTTCGTTATCCGAGCAATCTACACCACCGACGTTATCAATAAAGTCTGTATTTACTAAACCACCATTAGCTGCAAACTCAATACGACCAAGCTGCGTAAGACCCAGGTTTCCGCCTTCACCAATAATCTTGGCTCTAACATCTTTGCCATTTACACGAGTTGTATCGTTTGCTCTGTCACCCACTTCTGAATGCGACTCTTTTGAACTCTTAACATAGGTTCCGATACCACCGTTCCAGATAAGGTCAACTGGCATCTTCAACACATTGTGAATCAATTCATTGGGCGTCATTGTCGACTGACGAGTACCTAAGCACTTTTTCATTTCAGCTGATAAAGGAATTGCCTTTTCAGAGCGTTTGAAAATACCCCCGCCCTTAGAAATAATTTTACGGTTGTAATCATCCCAACTTAACGATGGGTCTTCAAACAAACGCTTACGTTCTTTATAACTCGCTTTTTCATCTGGGTTTGGATCGAAGAAGATGTGCAAGTGATTGAACGCACATATGATTCTTGTTTGTTCGGATAACAGCATACCGTTGCCGAATACATCACCAGCCATATCACCAACACCAACAGCAGTGAAAGGTGTTGTCTGGCAATCCACGCCGATTTCACGGAAATGACGTTTAACTGACTCCCATGCACCGCGGGCTGTGATACCCATTTTCTTGTGGTCGTAACCAACACTACCACCTGAGGCGAAAGCATCACCTAACCAGAAGTTGAACTCATCAGAGATACCATTTGCTATATCTGAGAACGTTGCGGTTCCTTTATCTGCTGCAACAACCAAATATGGGTCATCTTCATCTAGTCGAATAACGTCTTTTGGTGGGATTACCTCACCTTCGATAATGTTATCTGTAATGTCTAACAAGCTGCGTATGAATATTTTATAGCAAGCTTTGCCCTCTTCCTGAATTGTTGCTCTGTCTGCATTTTCAGGCATCGCTTTACAAATAAAACCGCCTTTGGCACCCACTGGAACAATAACAGTGTTCTTAACTTGTTGTGCTTTTACCAGACCTAAAATTTCTGTTCGGAAATCTTCTTGTCTGTCAGACCAGCGTAAGCCACCTCTAGCGACCTTGCCACCACGTAAATGCACACCTTCGATTCTTGGGGAATAAACGAAGATTTCAAACTTTGGCATAGGTAACGGCATATCGCTAATTTCACTTGGTAACAACTTAAATGAAATATAAGACTTTTCGTTTCCTTCGCTGTCATTCTGGTAGAAGTTTGTACGCAGGGTTGCATTCAACAATTCAATGTAACGACGAATGATTCTGTCATCATCAAGATTAGATACTTTGTCTAGCTTGCTTAGCATTTCTTCTTTAAGACTTGCAATCTTCTTCGGCATACGTTTTATCGTCGGGCAGAACATGAGTCTGAACAAACTCACTATATCCGTTGCGATATCAGGGTAATTCGCCAAAGTGTTCGCCATGTAGTCGATACTGAATGATGTTCCTATCTGGCGCATATACTTGGCATAAGCACGCAAAATCGTCACATTACGACCTGTGATACCTGCGCTAAGGATCAGCCTATTAAAGCCATCGTCCTCAAGTGATTTATTCCATGTTTTAGAAAACGCGTCCTGGAACAACTCCTGCGTTCTCTCCATTTCGAAGTTTTGACCGTTTTTATGTAGCATGGAGAAATCCATGATCCAACTTATGTCACCTTCATCATTAGTCACACGATACGGGCTTTCATCAATTACTCGTAAACCGAAGTTTTCTAACATCGGTAGTACATCACTCAAGTGAATTGGCACATCACGGTGGTAAAGCTTCAGTTTTACAACTTCACTCTCAGCACTTTCTTCTTGAGGTCTATAAAAAAGAATATCTAATTTATTATCGTCATTTAATAGCTCAATGCGTTCGATATCAACCAAAGCCGCACTCGGTAAATTCTGTTCAGCATAACTGCGAGTAAACGCGTTAACATATTTATTTTGAATCGCTTTACCTTTAGCCTCTCCATAAGCTGATGTGATTTTTGTTGCTAGCTTGTCTTGCCATGACCTTGTTAACTCGATCAGATTGTCTTCAATTTCCTTCACATCAAACTCCAGGTTATTATTTTTCACGCGTGCAATATAATGCGTACGAGCGTAAACAGATTCAGAGAAATAAGTATTAAACTCAACCTCTTCTTCAGATTTAAATGCGCGTGCAAGTAAATCCTGAGTTTCTTTTCTCAATTGCGTGTTATATCGCTCTCTTGGTACGTAAACCAGACAGGAGAAGTAACGACCGAAAGTATCTTTACGCACGAACAAACGAGAAATCCCGCGTTCTTGCATCTGAAAGATACCAAGAACTATTTGTGCTAGTTCTTCATCGGAGGTTTGAAGTAATTCATCACGAGGATAAGTTTCAACAATATTAACGAATGCTTTGTAAGCATGAGTACCTTTATCAAAGCCCGAAATCTTACACATGCGATCAATTTTTTCACGCAACATGGGCAAATCGGTAGCACTACTATTGTAGAACGAGGCTGAATATAGACCAAGGAAGCGGTGTTCACCAATTACTCTACCCTGATCATCAAATTCTTTTACTCCAACATAGTCCATATAAGCTGGACGGTGCACGCGAGCTCGACTATTGGTTTTAGTGAGAATTAATGGGTTGTCACTCAAAGCTGCGTCTCTAGCACCCGTTGGCAGATTTTTAAGAACGCGCTCGCGATCATTGATAGAGTTTTTCATCAATCCCAAGCTAGATTTATTATCTGGGATCCAACGATGATCGCCCTCAATCGCTTTCACATCGTAGTACCGATAGCCCATTAATGTGAAATTATGGTCGTTTAACCAATCAAGGAAAGTTTTGCCCTGTGACTTAATAGCTGCAGATGCATGAGACTTGGATTTTTCGAATCCTTTGGTAATGCTCGCTAGCTTTTCTCTCATCGGTTTCCAATCGGATACAGATAAGGAAACTTCATTAACAACTGATAGCAATTCATTGCGAAGCTTTTCGATATCTGACCTTTTGGCCTGACGATCGATCTCTATTAAAAATACAGTTTCAGTAAATACAGACGTTGATTTGGATTTGCTATCTGAAAACCCAGTCACCTTATTATCTTTATTTCTCGTGACATGCATTGGGGAGTGAAGCAATAAGTGCGCTGCTATGCCAAGTCGATTGATCGCCATACGAACAGAATCAACTAGGAATGGCATATCCTTAACAATGATTTCGATAATCGTGTGTGATGATTGCCAACCATGTTTCGCTATATCAGGATTGAAAACTTTAATACAAGGACTGCTTTCTTTAAACGTTTGTGTAAGCTGCCACAAGCTCAGAGTGGCACCATAAAGATCACTGTCGCTTCTACCATTAATATCTTCGAAAGACATGTTTTTATATAACAGTCGTCCAAATTGTTGAATTAACGCAGCGTCACCGTTATCCACTTTTTCATTAATGAGGGAAAATACACGTTCTAGTAAAACTGAATGCTGATCGTTCGTTACAGACATTTACGTTCTCGTTAGGTTGTATGTTGAATATGGGAACTAAAGCTGAGTGACTGGGGTTAAAAACCATTCACGGATGAACAAATATTTAACAATATCAGTCATGAAGCTTTCTCTATCTCTTTCATTATCGGCATTTTCTCTAAAATGATGATGATTTGAAAGCACTATTTAACCTTTAATTTACAAATTGCATAAGCATGTAAATTTTATGCATAAAAAAAGGCCTCACGGCCTTTTTTCAAATAATAACTCAAAATTATTTTTCGACCGACTTATACCACAATAGTCTAGCAATGGCCGGAAGTACAATAATTGCCCCTAACATGTTCACAACAAACATAAATGTTAGCAATATCCCCATGTCCATTTGGAACTTCAATGTTGAGAATACCCAAGTACTGACGCCAATGGCTAATGTAATACCGGTAAACAATACAGCACTGCCACGTTCTTTTAGGGCTTCGAGGTAAGCAGCTTGAACTGATAAACCTTCGCGAAGTTTTAGAGTCATGGTAGACAGTATATAAATTCCGTAATCAACTCCAATACCAACGCCTAGAGCGATAACGGGTAGGGTCGAAACTGTTAACCCAATTTCTAGATATGTCATTAATGCTTGGGCAAGCACAGATACAACATACAGTGGAATAACCACAGCGAGTGTCGCGCGTAATGAACGGAAGCTAATGAGGCATAAAATAATAACCGCACCAAACACGTAATATAGCATCGGGTCTTGTGATGCTTTAACCGCTTCATTGGTTGCTGCCATTACTCCAACCGGGCCAGATGCTAACTTGAATTTAAGGTCATCCTTCTCATATTCTTGTCTGATTTCTTTTACCGCTGCAACAATTGTTTCAATCGTTTCTGCTTTATGGTCTTCCATAAACAAAATAATTGGCATTACAGAACAGTTTCGATTCAATAAGCCAGTTGAAGTTGGCACGCGCGAAATGGCCTGTACCATAGTCGATTGATTTCTTGGTAACACTTCCCACTTAGCATTACCTTCGTTATAACCGGCATTTACTCGCTTCGCGACAGTAGGTAAAGAGATCGCAGACTGAACACCTGGAATATTTTCCATCTTCCATTGGAATTCATCCATTGCAGTCATGTAGTCAAATTCAGTACATGCATCAATTTTTGTTTCAACAATAACCGAAATGTAATCGACAGTGATTTCGTATTTATCCGTAATTAAGAATGTGTCTTGGTTATAGCGCGATTCTTCATGCAATGCAGGAGCACCAGCATGTAAATCCCCTATCTTCATTTGTTTAGCCTGCATGAAACCAAAAATGAATAGCACGGTAGTAATAGCAACTATAACAATAGCGACTTTAGGACTGGCACATTTAGCGACAGTATCCCAACTGTTCGAATTCTTCTTACTTGCTTCAGCAAATTTGGCTTTGTATTTATCTGATACTTTTACGTATGACATGAGCACAGGCAATAATAGCAAGTTCGTGAGAATGATAACCGCTACACCCATACTGGCAGTAATCGCCAATTCTCGAATAATACCAATATCAATGACAAGTAAGGTCATGAAGCCAACAGTATCCGAAAGCAATGCAATACCGCCAGGTATTAGTAGTGTTCTAAAAGCATGCTGAGAAGCAACTTTCACATCTATGCCCATTGATGCTTTTTTACCTACTGCGTTTATCATCTGTACGCCGTGGCTCACACCAATAGCGAAGACTAAGAATGGAACGAGTATGGACATTGGATCTAAACCAAAGCCAAATAATGTTAATAAACCAAGTTGCCAAACTACAGCCACAATTGAGCAGAATAGTGGTAGGAAAGTGAGCATTAAAGATTTTGAGAAGAAGAACACCATTATTGCTGTAATCGCAATTGCGATTGCAAAAAATACTAGTACGTCTTTCGCACCTTCAGCCACATCGCCAATCATCTTCGCAAAGCCAATGATGTGCACAGAAGTATCATCGTTTTCGTACAAACCGCGAAGTTCTGTTTCTAATTGTTTGGCAATAGCTAAGGTATCTAATGGCAAACCCGTTTCAGGATCAATATCAAGCAGCTGAGCTGTAACCATCGCACATTGAAAATCACTAGATACTTGTCTGCCAAGGATACCTGCTTTATCAATGTTTTTTCTGACTAGCTCTAAGGCCGCTGGATTAGACGAATCAAAATCGGCTGGAATGACAGGGCCTCCAGAAAAACCACCCTCTACAATTTCTGTAAAACGCGTTGCAGGAGAAAATAAAGAAGTTACTAATGAACGATTCACACCATTAATGAAAAAGACTTGGTCATGAACGTTCTTAAATGTATCGAAGAAGTTTTGGTTAAAGATATTACCGTTCTTATCACAAACAGAAACCAGGACGTTATTTGCACCACCAAAATCTTGGCGATGCTTCATGTAGGTTTGCATGTATTCATGATTTAGCGGAATGTTTTTCTCAAAACCCGCGTCCAGCTTAAGTTGAGACGCGTTGTACAGCAGAAACAAAGTTACTATCGAGAAAAAAGCAATTACTGCGAGTCTATGACGAAAAACTGCTTTTTCTATTGCGTTAATTAAATATGTCATATGATTATTTTAACTCAACTGTCTTAATGCCAGATGCGGTCACAGCAAGCATTTTGTCATTAATTACTAAACCATTCAAAATGGAATCACTCAGATCATTTCCTAATTTTTTTAAGGAAATGTGCACAGCACAGCCTTCGTTATCTTGCGGGAAGAACTCGTTTGTTAAGGTTTTAGTTTCGTCTAATGACAATAAAACCCCGTTGTTACCAGTAATGTAGAGCTTGTCTTTATCGCTTTTAACAATTGAATTTAGAGACGTCGTGACACATGTTTGTAGCTTTTTCCAGCTAATATCATCACTTGGAGAAACGAAAATATTTCCGCGTAAGCCAACCGCGATAAGTTGACCATTTTTGCTTTCTTGAAAGTCGAAGAAGGAACCTCTATATGCAATATCGTAACGTTTCCAGTTTTTACCGAAATCATCACTTACAGCTAACATACCCGCCTCTCCGGCCATGTATAGTTTTCCATTTGAATAACTAAGCCTGTTAAAATGTGGCAAAATGAACGTTAATTCTTCCTCATAAAAAACAGAATCGTCTTTTATGCTATCTAGGTAATCAATGTCGTCTTGAGGAAGCACGGATGCATGTAGTTCTTTCTGCCATGTTTGACCACCATCAATTGTGCGATAAAACAAACCGTATGCACCTACAGCGACGCCATTATTTTCATCCATAAACAATATATCGAGGAAAGGACGATCTAGCTCAGGCATAGTAAGTTGAACTTTCCAAGAACTGCCACCATCTGTTGAATGCAATATAGATGCATCATGACCCACAACCCATGCTTTTGAACCAGTTAAAGCGATGCCAGTGAGTGTTGTTTTGGTTGGGACTGAAACCTGAGTTAAGTTATCTTGATTCGTTCCAGTTAAAATATGCCCTCTTTCACCGACAATATAGATGTTTTCGGCAGCCGCTATGTCAAGCAAGCGTGACTCTTTGACTAATGGAGCCAGATAAGAAGAGTCTGCAGTGGCTGCTGCGCTGAGTGCGAAGAAGCTTGCTAGAGAGAGTTGTTTAAAATTCAATTTCATTTATTCACCGTTAGTAAAAAAAACGGCTGGCTAAGCCAACCGTCTGATTTGTTTATCTCTTGCCTTCTCGCCTTAGAGCTTGTGGCGTGAATTCTCTGTCGTTTGGTTCGATACTGAAGTCGTACATTTGCTCTTCATTATCTAAACCAATCGCCAGATATCGACGAGAGTTCAAATCGTGGTATACATCTAATGTAGACCATTGAGTTGGTACTTCATAGTAGTTTACACCATGAGCGATACCTACACGATATAATTCACCGCGGTTATCATACATATCAGCGACCTGGATCTGCCAGCTATCCTCATCAATATAGAAAGTACGCTTTTGGTAAACGTGACGAAATTCAGGCTTAAGTGTTGCTTCAACAACCCAAACACGATGTTTTTCAAAACGCGTTAAATCAGGGTTAACATGATTTGGCTTTAGAATATCATCATATTTAGCAGCATCGCTATGTAGTGCATAGTTATTGTAAGCAACATATAGCTCTTTTTTACCCTTTAATTCCCAGTTGTAACGGTTTGGTGAACCATTATACATATCGAAATCATCAGTTGTTCTCAAGCCGTCAGCTGCAGTTCCTGGTGCATCATATGCAACGTTAGGAGCTCGACGTACACGACGTTGCCCTGTGTTATAAGTCCATGCTTGACGCGGCTCTTTTACCTGGTCAACAGTTTCATGAACGAGTAAAGCCGTACCCGCCAATCTTGCTGGGCTTGTTACACTTTGTTTAAACTTAAACAAAATATTTTCTTCAGCTAAAGTCTCTGGTGTTACACCATCTTCAGAGTATTTAATCATAAGCTGTTCATCAAAGCCGATGACGTTGAAGTCACCACTTGCCGTTACAGCAGCTTGTCCGCCATTTCGTTGAACAGCAGCACCACGATAACGAAGAGTGTGATTCCAAATAGCTTCTAAACCATTCTTAGGAATTGGGAAAGGTACGCCCATTGAAGCACCTTTCAAACCGTTACCTTCATCAAGCAACTCAGCGCTTAAAGCATTTGCTTTAGTTGCGTCATACACTTTCTGTGGATTACTTGCTGAACGACGTGTTTGATAAACCGGCATTTTATAAGTGTCAGGGTAAGTTTCAAATAACTTTTTCTGACCGTCACTTAAAAACTCAGCGTATTCTTTGTAGTTTGCTGCAGTAATTGTAAATAACACTTTGTCATCTGCGAACGGATCAACGTGAAAACCACCGGGTGTGTAACCAGCTGGAAGTTCAGTGATACCGCCAGTCCACGCAGGAATTGAACCGTCTGCATTACCAGCCTTTTCAGCACCGAGTGGCGTTAATTCTTTACCTAGCTTGTCAGCTTCTGCTTGAGAAACCTTCGCTAATACGATTTGACTAGACAAAGCTAATGCTAGCCCTGCCGTGATTAAACCTAGTTTTTTAATCATTACTACGTCCTTAAATTGCGTATTTGATATTGAAAGATACGAAGTCACGGTCTGAAAGTGCATTGGTTGTGCCTATACCACCCCAGAAAGAGCTGTATGACGCCGTTGCAGACCATTTGCTTAGATAATCAAACGTAAACGATAAGTTTGCTGATTTTCTATCTTCCAAGAATAAGAATAATGGGTCCGGAGTTGTACCATTTACGTCATGAGCAAAAGTTGCTCTTGTTCGTAAATTAATACCTGCAAATATATTGTTAAAATCAGCAACCGCTAATAAACGATAGCCCCAAGCGCTATCTGTAGCGAATGGATTTGTTTCTGGACCGTCAGATAAACCAGTATGTAAACCGGTTCTGTCGCTAATTATATTACCAGCACTATCAACAACAGGCTCCAATGATGGTGTTCTTGATGTTCCTGGCGCATTCAAGCGAATAACACTCGGATCTGGGAAGTCTACTACGCGGACATAACCAGCCTCACCTAATAGAACTAAGTTATCAGTTCCAAATTTTGGACCGAAAATGTGAGAAGCTGTCATTTGAGCTTGCCACGTATCCGATAATAAATATCCTTGTGCCGTTTCACCAGGTCCAACATTTCTGCCGATGTTATTCAACTGTGAAATGCCAGCAAGGTCAGGTCTTAAACCCGCATTTGCTAATTGCTCAGGCATACCTGTATAAAGCAATTCGACATCGTCAATTTGTAAAGGTTCATCAACACGATAAGCAAATTCACCTGCTAATGCCGTTTCACCCAAGTTAGTGTTGAAACTAACACCATATAATTTGATATCTTCTGGGTAGTCGAAACGAGACTTAGTGAATGCACGTAAATCTGTCACATTATCTCTGGTAATTCCGCCTGGAGATGCTAATAACGCTAAGTCAGCAGCAATAGCTTCAGGTCGAAAATCAGACGTTACACCAGCCACTAAAGGACGTTGGCTATGATAATTTATGTGGTAGAAACTAAATTCAGTTTCGTTTAACTCTGAAGCAAACCACGATAATTTGATACCATATTGACCTTGATCATCTGCATCATTGTGCGCAGCGTCACTTTGTTCTCTCACCGCAACTTTCGTTGGATATGCTAAGTAAGCAGCTCCGATTAGTGCAGGATCAGCACCGCCTTGTAAAGCAGCACCTAATTGATTCAATTGAGTAAGAAGCGTATCAGCATCGATATCCGGATTACCTGTAAATCCAAGTTGGATATTGTTGAAAGAACCGCCCTCACCCGCAAAGTCATTGCCAGCGAAGTAACTACCAGAAACTGGTAATAATGAACGTTCCCATTCGTATTGGTAATAAGCTGATAAACTCACAGTGTCACTGACACCAACTGAGGCAAATAACATACCGACAGGAATGAATACTTCTTTAAGTTCTGCACCTGGAGCACGAGCTCGCGTAACATCCACTGGGTTTGTAGTATTAATACCGTGCTGGATGAAAGTACTTTCCCCCCAGCTCACAACTTGGTCACCAAGACGCAAAGATACAGGCATATCACCGACATAGAAGTCCGCGTAAACGAATGCATCTAACAGTCTGAAGTCTGAGCAGAGCTCGTCAGAAGCTGTAGAATCACGACAAGGATCAGCTACATTGCCCGTAATTGGGTTTGTATATGCACGATCATTGTCGGAGTTTTCGAAATCGTAAAAGTAGTATCCACGTGCGAAGAAGCCAAAATCACCATAAGCGAGTTCTAGTTCATGCAGACCTACAAACTGAGTCGAGAAAGCATCGCCTTCATCGTATGATAAGTTACCAAGGTCACCATTGGTAGAATAAGCACCATCAGTTAAGGCCCAAACGTCAGCAGAAGGATAAATAACGTTTGTTGCAGCGTTATATCCTGTCCAATCAAGACCCGGTTGGTTACTGTGGCCGATAAGATTAAAGTCTCGTTCCTCAGTTCTTATGCTGGTAGCAAGTGTAAAATTTGAATCGAACGTTATTGATAAATCACCAAAGTTCCAATCAGCAGCATTTGCGCTTTGAGACGTTGCTGCTAAAAGTGCAGCAACACCCACTGCTATTGATGATTTTTTAAATGCGCGAGGCTTATATGTCATGTTCCTACATTCTCCCGAACTATCGTTTTCCACGATATTTTTCTAGTAATACGTAAACTATTAACAAAATGATTACATCATTTTACATCAATCGCAAGAACAAATCGTACCAGTTAATGATTTATGCAATAAAACGGCATAAATACGACGACTTTGCTCTATTTTCAACCATCTACCCTCTCAAATGATTGAATTTTATTCTCGCTATTTACGGTAAGACAAAAATAGCCCTTAATTCCCGTTGGTTCAACAAAGGGTCTTAACCTAATTGATGGTATTTGAACTCGTTCACCCGTTGTCGCCATCACAACAACTGTTTTAATACTCGAAAGATACAAATTCTCACATTCCAAATAGGAAAGATTTATGTTGAATAAGTATCGTTTCATTATCTTGTGTCACTCATATCTAAGTAGACGGCAATGCTTCATTAAGCCAAACTTTTGCTGACTTTTTCATATACATCTTTGCTAAGCTCATTCCTAGCAAGTAACCTATTAAGTTGCATTTTCATCAAGTCCTGGTGAACTGTTGAGTACTTCTTGAATTGGATAAGTGGTGTTACTAACCTAGACGCGATTTGCGGGTTTATCTTATCCAATTCTATTAGGTAATCTGCTAAAAATTGATAACCACTGCCGTCCAATGCGTGAAAGCCGTCAGTATTATAAAATGAAAAGCTTCCCACTAAAGAGCGTACTTTATTCGGGTTTTTGATATTAAACTGTTTATGACTAGCCAATAATGTCAATTTAGCCAGAATATCATGGCAAGAGGTGCTTGCGTGCAGTGCGAACCATTTATCCATGACGACAGCGTTTTCAGAATACTCCTCTTCAAAAGAAAGCATCAATTTTTCGAATAAATCGACTGAACAAATCTGCGCGGCTTTTAAAGTATTCAATTTATCCGTCATATTATCAGCTTTGTAAAAGCGGGCTTCTAAGTCTTTGCTAACAAGTTCGGATTTCGAATAACTTAATAATTGGAGAATGGCGCTACTTAATCGCCTTTCATTTACTTGCGTTTTTGTATAATCATACTGACGTACTGGTATTTCATTCAAAGTATTAAGCAGAAAGTCGGCAAGCTTATTTTGCATGTCTGCAAGGAAACTTGAACGCGCCCTGGATAACTTTAATGGCTCTGAAAGCTTTAAACTTTGTGTTAACGTTTCGATACTAGGTACGGAGAGCATTTCGTTCAATAACTCAAAGTTATCATTTGCCTGTGTCAATGCAGCTTCTAGCTTATTCCAAACTAAAGTGGAAATATCAGCTTGCTCATCTTTGTATACTTGCAGAATCAGTGCAGTATAGAATGCTTGGCTCGCGTCCCACTTAGCGTAATCACTTGAAGAATGCGTCATTATCAGCACTAAGTCTTCAAGCTCGTAAGGGTAAGTGAGATTAACTGGGGAAGAAAAATCACTGAGCAATACTGGTACACAATCATTTGTTGGTACACTTAACTCAGCACAATCAGCATCAAGGACAAAAGTATCGTTGTTCAAACCAATATCTATCTTGCTTCCGTCACTGTCATCAATACACTCCATCTTGATAGGAATGTAAAGGGCATGCTTTTCTGATTGACCACTTGTAGGTTCAGTTACCTGTTTGAACACTAATTTGTTCTGATCTTTAGAGCTAGTTTTTTCGACGTTAACCTGGGGCGTTCCAGATTGCGAATACCATAATTTGAAGTGAGTTAAGTCAACATCATTAGCATCCTGCATTGCGTTAACAAAATCATCACAGGTTACCGCTTGGCCATCATGACGTTCAAAATACAAATCCATGCCTCGCCTAAAACCATCCGCGGTTAACAGCGTGTGCATCATTCTGATAACTTCTGCACCCTTGTCGTACACAGTCACTGTGTAGAAGTTGTTCATTTCGATAACTTCGTCAGGTCGAATTGGGTGACTCATTGGGCCGGCATCTTCCGCAAACTGATGTTCACGCATGACTTTTACTTGGTTAATACGCGTTGCCAAATAGCTAAACATATCTGCAGAGAATTGTTGATCTCTAAATACTGTTAAGCCTTCTTTCAAACTTAGTTGGAACCAATCTCGACAAGTAACTCTATTGCCAGTCCAGTTGTGAAAGTATTCATGACCAATAATCGATTCAATATTAAAAAAGTCGTCGTCCGTTGCTGTGTTTGAATCAGCTAAAACATATTTACTATTAAAAACGTTAAGACCTTTATTTTCCATCGCTCCCATATTGAAGAAGTCGACAGCTACTACCATATAAATATCAAGGTCATATTCTAGGCCATACACCTCTTCGTCCCACTTCATGGCTTTTTTAAGCGAAGCTAAAGCGTGCCCGCCTTGTGATAATTTACCTTTGTCAACAAACAACTCAAGTTGAATCTCGCGGCCGCTCATAGTGGTAAATGTATCACTGAGTTTGTCGAAGTCTCCAGCGACTAAAGCAAACAAATAACATGGTTTCTTGAATGGATCATGCCATTTGACTAGCTTCTTTCCCTGCCCTAAATCTTTTTCTTCAATTAAGTTTCCGTTGGAAAGCACATGTGGGAATGTTGATGCGTCCGCAACGATGGTGACCGTATAAACAGACAATATATCAGGGCGATCTAAGAAATAAGTGATCTTGCGAAACCCTTCAGCTTCGCACTGAGTACAATAAGCACCATTTGAAAGATACAATCCTTCTAAGGTCGCGTTATTGCTCGGATCAATGCTATTTTTAATAAGCAATGTGAAGTTTGTTAAATTCGAAATTGCTCGACTATCAATAATTAACTTACCGTCATCAACTTTATATGCGCTTAAGTCTTTACCGTCAAGTTGGATAGAAATAAGAGACAGATTTTCTCCGTCTAATGCTAAATCAAGCACCTCACAATTATTTGTAGATGGGGATTTTTCGAAATTAAGTGTTGACGTAACAATAGTTTTGTTTGCATCGAGTTCAATCACTAAATCAACTGTGTTGATAAGATACTGAGGCGCTTGGTAATCCAAGCGCTTTTTCACAATAGCATGAGACAAATTTAGATTCCTTGCTCTACCACCTTAACTTTAGGCGGTGTTAATCGAAGAATTTTAATACCCATAAAAGCATAAATCACGGCTAGTATAGGGTTAATTAGGTTGAAAAATGCATAAAATATATAATCAACAACGAGTACACCAAGTACGCCTTGCATATAAGCACCACACGTGTTCCACGGGATTAATGGAGATGTGATCGTGCCACCGTCCTCAAGGCTTCGTGATAAGTTCAACTGATGAAGCCCACGCTTCTCAAACTCTTCTTTATACATTCGGCCAGGCATAACAATGCTGATATATTGATCGGCCGTTATTAAGTTTGTTCCAATACAAGTAAGTATGGTCCTAGTTATCATGTCACCTGCAGTCGTCGCGCCGAGCAGACATGCTGAAACGATGCGTTTCAACAAACCTACGTTTTCTAAGACTGCGCCAAAACTCATTGCACAAATAATCAACCAAACGGTATTCAACATACCAGCCATACCACCGCGGCTTAACAAATCATTCAGCTTTTCGTCAGGTGTCGTGATCGTGACACCATCAAACAATGCAGTCCATACTACCATTAGGTTCTGAACGAACGCTGAACGTTCATTATCTAGCATTGAATCGACTAATTCCGGCTGAAAGATCAATGCCCAAACACCACCAAGCAAGGCGCCAATAGCTATGGCTGGAAATGCAGGCATCTTTTTTATTGCTAATGTCAACAAAACCAATAAAGGGATCAGCATGTGCCATTCAAGGTTAAAATAGGACTTCAACGTTTCCTGCATAATTGCGATGCTGTCTGACACTTGAGTAGTATCTTCCTGAAAACCCAAAACAACAAATAGAATCATAGCAATACCGAAACTTGGAACTGTCGTCCAAAGCATGTACTTAATATGCTCAAACAAGTTAGTGCCCGCAATTGCCGGTGCTAAGTTCGTTGTTTCAGATAGAGGAGAAAGTTTATCTCCGAAATAAGCACCCGAAATAACCGCACCCGCTGTGATAGCAAGTGACATCTCCATTCCTGTTGCCACGCCAATTAGTGCAACACCCACGGTTGCAGCGGTTGTCCAAGAACTGCCTATACTCATCGCGACTACTGCGCATACAAGACATGCTGCGGCGTAAAAAAATGTAGGGTTTAACAAACTTAATCCGTAATAAATTAATGTCGGTACCGTACCCGCAAGCATCCAAGTACCGATTAATGAACCTACTGCAAACAAGATTAAACATGCCCCTAAAGACATGGAAATACCTTTAACAAGCCCTGCCTCTATTGAATCCCAGGTATGGCCGTTTTTAAGACCGATAATTGCCGCAATCCCCATCGCAAGAAGCAACGCAATTTGATTTGGACCATAAGAGGAATCCCCGCCATATAAATAAACAGCTGAGCCCATAAGGAATACGAGTGCAATAATTGGTATTAAAGCATCGAGAATTGTCGGCTCTTTTAATTGTTTTTGGGTGGACATGTGATTTCCTTATGCTGTCAGCGAACGGTAGAACATAAATGCAATAACTACAGGGCATACGAATTTAATATACCAAGGCCAAATCTTCCAAAATAAACTTTGTTCAGCGTCTTCTTGCCCGTGCTTTAATTCGCTCAGTATCTCATTTCTGTTCCAAACCCAACCGGCGAAGATACACAATACGAAACCTAACAACGGTTGACTGTACTCCGTTGTCATAGTGATTACTAAGCCAAATAAAGCGTTAAAATTAAGGATTATGACACTTGATATGATTAATACCGCAACGCTCAAAATTGCAGAAGCTTTCTTTCTTTTCACACCTTTATGGTCGACCATATAAGCGACGGGCACTTCAAGCATTGAAATAGAAGAAGTTAAAGCGGCAATTACCATCAATGCGAAAAAGCCTGTAGCAACCGCCCAACCTACTACATCGATTGTAGCGAATAAAGCAGGTAACACATTGAAGATTAAGCTATCACCTTGAATGAGCGCACCAGAATCGGTAAATATCTGAACGCCATTGTGAGCCGCCACATACATCGCGGGTATAATTAACATCCCAGCAAATACTGCAACACCAATGTCTACTAATGCAACCGACGCACCAAGCTTAGGTAAGTTTTCATCTTTGTTGATATACGAGCCATAAACCAGCATCGTACCTACACCAAGGGACATAGAGAAGAAGGCTTGACCCATTGCGTCAATCAGCAAACCTGCATCAAGTAAGCGCGTGAAATCAGGAACGAGATAGGCTTTCCAACCATCAACAGCTCCGTCTTGGAAGCTGACATAAATGATTAAGATAATAATGATGGCGAACAGTGTAGGCATTAATCGAACTGACCAACGTTCGATACCGTTACTCACTCCACCACTAACAACGAAACCTGTTAGAAATAGAAACAAAGCCATGAACGTCGCATTTCTAGATACGGAAAACTCAGTTAACCACGGAAGGCTGAACCCAATCATGTTGCTTGCCGCATCGACAAAGAATGCGATCATCCAACCGGCGACAATGCTGTAAAAGGCTAGAATAAATACAACGGTTAAGAGACCAACTGAGCCAGTAAAAATGCCGGCTATACGAGTATTTGCGTTGCTAGAAATAGATCCCAGTGCGTCAATCATGTTCGCGCGCTTTGCACGACCAATGATTAACTCCGCCATTAGCACTGGGTAGGCTAATAGAAAAGCCATAACCAAATACATTAAAACAAAAGCAGCACCGCCGTTTTCAGCAACTTTAGTTGGGAAGCCCCATATGTTACCTAATCCGACCGCAGATCCTGCAGCAGCCAACACGAAACCTAGTCGTGAGGAAAACTCACCGCGTGCACTCATAATTACCCCATTATATTTATTTTTATTAGTGGTACTTTTTAAGCGAATAAAGGCAGCTTTGCTGCTGCCTTTTACTCTATCGTTCTATATATCTTTATTTTTCCAGATTTAATGCATAGCTTCCTGAATTCACCATATCAAAGGTGATATTGGCTGCTTCGAATAAGAATGGATCTATTTTATCCAACTCTTCAGGCAAGTCATCTTCCAAAGAGGTAACTTTCTCCAAGCCCATTCTTTCTAGTCTTTCATTAATTCTGACAAGTTGTTTTTCTTCGTTTTCTTTCTTGGTTTTTAAGCGTTCTGATTCAACTAAACTAATATAGTTTTTATCTTTATTCTTGTTGTATTCTTCAATGTCATTGAAGATGTAAGCAAACTCTGGATCCTTCATTACACGCGCGGTATGTTTAGCCGCTAATCCATCAATTAGACCGTCATAATTGCCTAACTGCGAGTAGTTTGCTTTTTGAATACTATCGTAAGGAAGTGCGTTTTCTTCTTTACTTTCGCCCCATTCCGCAGGATCAATCGGTGAAGGATATAAGATATCCGGTAAAACGCCTTTATGTTGAGTGCTGCCGCCACTAATTCTGTAAAACTTTGCGATTGTGAATTGTACGGCGCCTAGTTTTTTGTCTAAGTCATAAATACGGCTTAAACCTCTATGCTGCTGGACAGTGCCTTTACCAAAGGTTTGTTCGCCGATAATGATAGCGCGCTTATAATCTTGCATCGCTGCAGCAAAGATTTCACTTGCTGATGCGCTGTAACGATCAACCATCACTGTTAAAGGACCCGCATAATGGACAACACCGTCAGTGTCTCGGTCTACGCTAATACGTCCATTTTCATATCGAACTTGTACAACAGGGCCTTTGTCAATAAACAAACCGCTAAGAAGCACGGATTCTGGTAATGAGCCACCGCCATTACCTCGTAAGTCTACAATGACTCCTTGAACGTCTTCTTCCTTCAACTTATCAAGTTCTTTTTTTACGTCGACATGTAAATTGTGGTAGAAACTAGGGATTGTGATTACACCTAGTTTTTGACCTTTATGTGGTCCTGCATCTGGTATGTAAACCTCTGATTTTGCTGCTCTATCTTCGAGTTTTACTTTGTCTCGCGTAATTTGTATTTCAGCGATTTTTTTACTTTCACTGGTGCCTTTCAGTACTTGTAGTTTTACAACACTTCCTTTAGGCCCTTTGATAAGTTCAACAACTTCATCTAAACGCCAGCCTACTACATCAACGAACTCTTCGCCCTCTTGAGCAACAGCAATAATTTTATCTTCAGGCTTTATTTTTGCTGATTTATCCGCTGGTCCGCCTGCCACTAAGCTAACAATAACAGTATGGTCATCTTCGCTTCGTAAAACAGCACCAATACCTTCTAATGACAGGTTCATTTCCATTTGGAAACGTTCAGTGTTGCGCGGTGACAAGTAACTTGTATGCGCTTCAATACTTCGCGCAAATGAATTCATGACTGTTTGAAAAACATCTTCGCTATTAGTCTGAGAAAGGCGTTTTATTGCACGCTGATAACGTTTGGTCAGAATGTCTTGCGTTTCTTCCCATGTTTTATCCGCCATCTTGAGGTTTAAGGCATCGTACTTAACACGTTGACGCCAAACTTCATCTAGTTCTGCAGTCGTTTTTGCCCAAGCAGCCTCTTCTCTGTCATAAAAATACTTATCGCCTTCAACTTCATAATTGAACGGCTTATCTAGCTGTGTAAGAGCAAATTTAAAACGTTCAGCACGACGCTTTAAATTCACAATATACATATCATAAGCAATGTCTAGTTGACCTTGACGAATTGCATCGTCAAAAGCATCTTTAGATTTTTCAAATTCAGCAATGTCAGAGGCCAAAAAGAAGTTTCTATTAACATCAAGTGAACGTAAATAACGCTCAAACACTTTCTGAGATAATTCGTTATCTATCTTGATTTTTTTATAATGTGAACGCGTAAAGTGATCGGTAATACGTTTCGCAGATTTACTGTGTTGGGACTCTTGCGAAAGCTCAGGAATGGTTTCTACTGTTTCAGTTGTAGGGCCCGCAAAGCTTGCACCGACGACCAAAGCACTTGCTACTGAAATCCATATCAATTGCTTTTTAAAAGTTGTACCCAAATTTAACTGCATATTACCTACCTTACTGTGTTTTGCATGACGTTATACGACTAGACGCAACTGTGCGCGTTGTACTTTGACCGACATGCCTGAATTTAGTTGCACTTGTATGCCATCTTTTGCAACTTCAGTGATGGTGGCCGGCATTGGCGTACTGCCAACTTTAACTGACACTTGTAACCCTACCTTTAGGTCATCGTCAACCAATTCACGAACTTTAACTTTAGTTGGTGCAGGCTTTGACTTACGTTCAGTAGGTTTCTTATCGGACGCAGCACCTTTGCCAGGTATCTTCGCTCGATTTTTTAAACCTTTCTTTTCTTGAAGTTGCTTCTTCTGCTCTTGACGTTTCTCCGCAGCTTTAGCTTTACTCTCTTTCAATTGAGTCGCAGCATGGTCAGCATGCTCTTTCTCTACTAACTCACCATCAACACCATCAAGGTCGACGCGATGAGCGCCCTCTTTCACTGAGGCTAGGTATTTCCAACTACTGGTGTAATGCCTCAAAGACATTCTCAACAGACGTTTACTTAATCCAGTATCATCTTTAAGGCGTTCAGACAAATCGTGAAAAATGCCAATTTTAAGCGGTTTAGCTTCAGCTTGAAGCGAAAAGCACTTAGGAAATTCGGAAGCAAGGAAGGCTAAGACTTCTTTACTGTTTGCTAATTTTTGTTGTTCGTCCATTAAATTACTTCGTAGTTTGTGTTGTTTACGATTCTTCGGAATCATCCCAAGTTGAGAGTAGATGATCCACCCAATCAACCAAGTCGTCAACCTCAATATCTAATAAATAGCTCTCGAGGTGCCAATGTTCCCACGTTTTCTCTATGATTCTGTGAATTTTTTCTACTTCTTCGTCTTCATCAATATGGTCAAAAACCATATGTAAGATAGTATTTAGTTTTTCTGACGCTTCGTAAGGATCATCATGCACATCCTCCATATCGTCTGGCGTACTCAGCATTACGTGAATGTCGACTAAACTCTTCACTATGCAGCTTCCGCTATATTCATTGCTTGCACAAAGATGTTGACGAGGGTTTCAAGCCCATTCTTGTCTTCGTTATCAAACCTATTTATTACTGGGCTATCCAAATCAAGTACGCCGATCAAACGATCATTGAACATAATTGGTAGGACAATTTCAGAATTTGATGCTGTATCGCACGTAATATGACCTTTGAAGTCATGTACATCTGCAACAACAATTGTTTTTTGAGTTGCTGCAGAGGTGCCACAAACACCTTTCCCCATAGGAATACGTATACAAGCAGGTTGCCCTTGAAACGGCCCTAAAACTAGCTGTTCTTCTTTGTAAAAGTAAAATCCAGCCCAGTTAACTTGTTCCAAGTTGTTGAAAAGCACGGCGGCGATATTCGCCATGTTGGCAATCATGTCAGATTCACCAGTTATTAACGCCTGTACTTGGGCATTGATTAATTCATATTGTTTAATTTTATGGCTCATTCGCTAGAATTATCGCTCGGTAATATAGTTAAATTATAAGTTCGCATAATAACACTCAGTGAAAGCCCAATAGAAGCGCTTTCACTCTATTTACTCAAAGAAGTGATATTTATGACGAAATGATGCCTTATTTGTAAGCAAGAATGTCAAAAACGATTCAAAAATCCGATTAAAACTCGCCAGCCTGATGAAAATTGCCGTAATTTAAAACGACAAGCATTCACCAAGCTTTGATAAAACGAGTAACTTGCAACCGTGCTTCTTTCAATCGCGTTTAGCTCATTCAAGCTACGTTCAGCCAAGCAACGCTCAACCAAAAAACCAATAACTCACACAAATAGCGGCAAAAATACCAGCGAAATCGGCAGCCAAACAACAAGCTACTGCGTATCGGCTATGTTTAATTGCTACGGCACCTAAATAAACGGCTAGTACGTAAAAGGTCGTCTCGGTAGAACCTTGCATGACTGACGCTAATCTGCCCGCAAAAGAGTCTGCGCCATGGTGTTGCATGGTCTCTATCATGAGCGCTCTCGCTCCACTACCACTTAGTGGCTTCATCAATGCATTCGGTATCGCATCTACAAAGCGAGTATCCATACCGACACTACTTACCAAATAAGATACTCCATTCATGACCATATCAAGCAAACCACTCGCTCTTAGCATGCCTATCGCAAACAGCATTGCTAATAAAAAAGGAATAATTGTGATGGCAACTTCAAAACCTTGTTTCGCACCATCGACAAATTGTTCATAAGTATTTTGTTTTTTTCGCCAGCCTTGCACTAAAACTACAACAACAAATAGCAACAGTAAGAAATTAGCAATCAGTGAAGACTGCGCCGCGAGTTGATCAGCTGCCAATTTCGAAAAATATAATATGACCGCAGCTAGTAAGCTAAATACGCCTACCAGATAAGTTAGAACAACTCTATTAAATAGATTAACTTTCTGTACGGCACAAGTGACGAAAAGACCAAAAAGCGTAGAGGCACTTGTAGCCAGTAGTATTGGAATGAATACATCAGTTGGCTGAGCTGCCCCCTGTTCTGCACGATAAAGGAATACTGCAATTGGGAATAGCGTTACGGAAGATGTATTTAAAACTAAAAATAGAATCTGAGAGTTACTGAGTGTGTCTTTCACAGGCGATAAGCTTTGCATGTCTTGCATTGCCTTAATGCCGAATGGTGTTGCAGCGTTGTCTAAACCTAAAACATTGGCCGACATATTCATTGTGATACTGCCCAATGCCGGATGGCCGCGGGGAATATCAGGCATAATGCGACAAAGTAAAGGAGCCAGAACTTTAGAAAAGGTAGCGATCAGTCCTGAATGCTCTGCAACTTTGAATATTCCTAACCAAAATGCTAAGAGTCCTATCAAGCCTATAGCGATATCGACACTAGTCTTCGCCATTGACGTAACGGCGTTCATGACGTCTTCAAAACCACCTAAATCACCCGTTACGACTACATTCCAACAAGTCGCAACAAACGCGCTAACAATAAAAAACAACCAAATTCTATGGAGCATCATTACCCTATGATTTTATTAGTTAACTCACACGGAGTTATTTATTAGGTTTTTCAGGCTTTAAACAAAGCAGCATATTAAGAAAAACTTACTGCTGCATGAGCAAATTTAATGTGTCTAAAATTACCATAATAAATCGACAAACTCAGCGATTTTTAATTTTCTCGATAAATGTTTTGAAAACATTAGATTCTAGTATAGAACCAACATGTGATTAAAACTGTGGATAAGCTGTTTGTTAGCTGAGAGTAAGTTGTGCAAAAAATTCACATAAGTAATTGAGTTTAAAAACTTTTAGGAATTAAAAATAATCTATGATATGTTTAAATTCTTGAAATATTTTAAATAAATTGAAAAATGTGTTTATTTTTCAATCAATTTCAGTCTATTATATTGGTCCGTTGTAATTTGTAAAACGCTTCTCCCAAAATATGGATGTTGTACTAAAGATATGTTTTACGTGTTTAGACCTAAACACAATGTCTGCGGTAAAAGTTAGCGCACGGCTCAGAAATGAGCCATTCCCCTAAGCCTGGAACGATTGTTCCGGGCCTTTTTATTTCTAAAGGGTGCAAAAATTCAAAACTTAACTTAGTAGCGCTGAGTAAATGACTAGTAGCTCTGATTAATTGACGGGAGCAAAATACTTTTAAGCTTCTTGCTCTTTTAAGTCTAGCTGAAAACGCTTAGCATTTTCTTGATAGTGAGCAGCAGACTTCTCTAACATATCAGCCTGTTCTGGTTTAATAGTTTTTACAATTTTAGCTGGTGAACCCATGACAACGCTGTAATCAGGAATTTCCATCCCCTCAGTAACAAGCGCGTTAGCCCCAATAACACAGTGATGGCCAATCTTTGCACCATTTAAGACGACTGCGTTAATACCAATAAGAGAAAAGTCACCTACCGTACAGCCATGCAACATAACCTTATGACCGATCGTGACACCCTTACCGATACTCATAGGAAAACCATAATCCGTATGTAAGATTGAACCATCTTGCACGTTACTGCCCTCACCCACATCAATAAGCTCACAGTCTCCACGAAGAACGGCATTGAACCATACACTTGAATTTTTCTGTAAAGCGACTTTCCCAATAACATGAGCGCCAGGGGCAACATAAGCATTTTCACCTAATGTTACTTTGTCACTACCTAACTGATAAATCATGTTCTACTCCTTATGTTCAAATATAGCCGACTTCTTCTCACATTTAATGCTTCAGGCTCAGCATAGACACCTTCATACTACAAATTACCCGCATCCCAGCTAGTAAATACAGCAATATTTTATGGTTAGTCTTTCACAACCTGACGCATTAAGCCTTCTTGCACTGTGGTCGCAACTAGAACACCGTGCTGGTCAAAAATCTTCCCTTGCACCAAGCCTCGGCTAGCACCGCTAAAAGGACTTTCCATTTCGTATAGCAACCAATCATCAAATTTAAATGGCTTGTGAAACCACATCGCGTGGTCAATGGTTGCTATTTTTAAGGACTTATCGTGGGCAACTATCCCATGAGGCTGAAGCGAAGTACTTAAAAAATTATAGTCCGATGCATACGCTAACGATGCTTGATGCAATTGTTGCGATCCCGGAAGTTTATCTCTGGACTTCATCCACATTGCTCGCTTAGGCTCATGCTTTTCGGCCTTGTAAGCGTTTGCAGGCCCGACTGTTCGGATGTCTACTGGGCGATGATAACTCAAGGATTCCTTCATTTTTTCAGACAACTTATCGTAGTTATCCTCAAAGAATCGTATGTCCTGTGGTAGTTCTTCAGGTGGTGGCACTTGAGACATATCTGCAAATTGGTGGCTTAAACCTGATTCGGGTTTTTGAAATGAAGCCGTCATTTCAAATATCGTCCGACCATTCTGTATTGCCTTCACTCGCCTCGTTGAGAAACTGCGACCGTCACGCATGTTCTCGATATCATAAATAACTGGCTTTTTCGCGTCACCAGGCAAAAGAAAATAAGAATGTAATGAGTGTATCATTCGCTCTTCGTCAACCGTATTGTAAGCGGACGCGATGGCTTGCCCTAGAACTTGGCCACCAAATACTGCGCCAAAACCTAAGTCCCAGGTTTGCCCGCGGTATAAGCCTTGCTCAATTTTTTCCATTTCGAATAACGATTCTAATCTTATGTCTGACAATGTAACCTCACTTCTGCAAACTGCATTTAACTAATGATGTTCGATATGTTTGGGATTTCTTGGATAAAACTTCTGTACCATTTTCTCTTGATGTTTAAAAAAACGCGTGTCTTTATATGGAAGTTTCATAAATCCTGAAATGCCAATCCCATCAATTTTTGGTATCAAGTCGATTATTTCTTTAAGTAAACTTTTAAACTCTAGTTCCATTGCATGATCCAGCAATGTGTAATAATTATGTACCTTCAAATGCTTTGGTAAGGCTTCGAAAATGATGCAGCCCGTGTGATGTATTGCGTTTAAGCTTTTTATTTTTGACATCAATGAGTCGGGTAGCTTAAGCAACTCATCTGGGTCTTCACCATCTTCAAAATACGAATGCATTCTACTTTCATTTTCAGCCAAGGATGTTTTACTAAGCTCATACGGTATTTGCATCTTAGGGTGCGGTATAAAAGGCTTTTTGTCGGTTACGCGTTCCACGTGCAATGTGTTTTTCGCGTTAAACATACAGCTTTTGAATACACCTTTACGCTTAATTGAACGAGCTAAGTTAATCACGTTATCGACACTGCGATCAAATGATAATTGCAAGCTCGGATCATATAAATTCAAGCTAGAGTCAACAAAAATACCTTCTTCTTCCCAACGGATCGCTAGTCCACCAACGACGGGATATTTGCCAAGTCGACTTACCGCAGCAATAAAGCCTTTCTCAGTTTCGCCCATCCCTTGCAGGTAATTCTTATAGTAACGTTCAAATTGTGCATCATCGATATAGTGCAAATCAGATAAATTTAAACCCTTTTGCTGCCTTAAATAGGATTTTCTTGAGCTGTAAACGACTGTTTCAATGTCTTTTATTTCTTGATGAACCCACGTAGGCACTAAACACGCATACTCCGGTTTTTGGTCTTCACTGAACACTAAGTGTTTAAATCGTGGGTAGTTATTTAATAAGTAATCACCACCCAAATTACGTTCACTTGGATCTTCACTCATCAAAGCTGTTAGTACCTTCGCAAACTCAATAGGTAAACCGAGTGAATCAGGGGGAATTGCTTTTCGGCCATATCTTGAGCCCTGTCCAGACGCGAGTGCATACACAGTGCTTGCCAATCCTTGTTCATCAAACCTAGGGCTCGATAGCTTCCCGTTAAGTTGATCATCACCAATAAAGTAAACGTCACCCAATCGCGCATTCGTTTGTTGCAGATCCGAAGACATCAGATCCATCACATTTGTTGTGATGGTTTGACCTGAGGGATCTATTTGTGCAAATACGCATGAACCCCAATCGATAAGAGAAACTTGTTCGTTAATCTCATCCCAAACAAGATTTGAAGGTTTAATATCGCCATGCACTATCGGTTTGAATACACCGTTCTGTTGAAATTCTCTGAGGAAATTAAGAATTTCACATATCTGGATGGTTATTTTGACAATAATTCGAGGAGGCAATGGGCCAACACGCAAAGAATATTTTTCTAAGTCCTCGCCTGGCGCTCTTCCCATCACTAAGATAGATTGCCTCTTGATCCGTTGAAACTCAATTAACTTGGGCACATTCGGGTGGTCGACTAAGCCCTGCATAAACGCTTCTTCTTCTAGTCGATCTTGAATATGCTGAGGCAAAGTGACGCGTGAAAATTTAAAAACAAGTTCCTCACCTTGTTTATCTGTGCCAGCAAACGCAAAACCAAATGCCCCCTTACCTATCATTTCTATATCGGTATAGCCTAACTTTTTAAGTTGAGAAATACACAGACCAAACCAATTCTTAAGTTTTTTTGCGTCTTTATGGGACAGCAAATAAACTGACTGGTCATCTGGTATGTAGAAATGTTTAAGTTGGGGCTGTTGCATTATTCTGTTTTTAACCACTGAACCTTTGAAAGTTGATTGCCATCCTTAACTAAACTTTGCTGCAAAGTCTCTATTATAGCGTTTAAATCCTGCTCTAGTTGCCATGGAGGGTTCAGAATACACATACCTGAACCGTACATGCCTACATTCTCTGAAGGCTTTTCGTTGCAAAACTGCACATTTAGCACCGACTTGACGTTTAATGAAGCCAAGTGGGACAGCATCTTTTCACTCAACGTAGCTTTAGGATTATCAACAATTTCATCAGACTTTCGATCTATTCTTGTTGCTGATAACAAAGGATACCAAACCATATAGATGCCAATTGGCCAGCGTTTAACTGCTTTTGAAAGCTCATCTATCACATCTTGATATTCAGTTTTAGATTCGTAAGGCGGATCAATTAATACAGCCCCTCGATTTGGTGTTGGTGGTAGCATTGCGTTTAACATATCGAAGCCATCACGATGTTGTGCTTTTACGCCACTTCGACGGCAATTTTGCTTCAATGCTTCAAATGCTTGTGGGTGCAACTCGGCAGCAAAGGCTTTATCGCCTTGTCTTATTAACGAGGCAGCTACCATTGGTGAACCTGGATATTGCGTCTTTTCTGAATACTTATCGACAATGCTCAAGTAGCAGCGGATTAAATCTGAACTTTTGCTTGCTTCGTTCATTGAATCTTGAAGTGTTTGACTCAATTGTACTACGCCAGAATCTGCCTCTGCATTCATTAGCGCTTGCGATGACTCTAAGCTATAAATGCCTTCGCCTGCATGAGTATCGAGATAAAAATAAGGTTTCGTTTTTATATTTAAACGTTCAAGTACCGCGACCAAAGTAAGATGCTTGAGCACATCGGCATGATTTCCGGCGTGAAACGAATGTTGATAACTGAGCACTAAATATCTCACTTTTAAAATAAAAAGCCCGCACAAAGCGGGCTTATAAAACACGATGTTGGGTCTATATTACAATGTTAGACCCGAAGTTAAATAGTCTTACTTCAAATGTACCAACATTTTTTCAGGCGACTGCAAATAACTCATCCATAAATTATTGAATCGAACCATCGTAGCACCGTCAATAACACGGTGATCGCCCGACCAACTAAGCATCATGATGTTTTGAGCTACAACTTCACCCTCATCATTAAATCTAGGTAACTTTTGAGTTTTACCCAATGCAACAATCGCGACTTCTGGCTTGTTAATCACAGGCGTCGCAGACATACCACCAAGTACACCAATATTCGAAATACTAATTGTACCGTTGCTCAAGTCCGCATTAGAAAGCTTACCTTCGCGTGCTGCGCTAACAATACGATCGCATTCTTGTGCCACTTCAAATAGAGATAAATTTTGTACATTTTTGATGTTTGGTACAAGTAAACCAATTTTCGAATCGACCGCCATACCAATATTATGCGATGTTAAGTAATGAAGTTCTGACTCATCCTTCGTTAGACGAGAGTTGATCTCAGGGAATGACTTCAGTGCTAACGATAGTGATTTAATGAAGAACGGCATAAAGCTTAACTTCACACCTTGCTTTTCAAATTCAGGTTTAAGCTGGCTTCTTAATGAAATAAGATTATCCATTATTAGTTCATCCGACACACTGAAGTGCGGAATGGTGCTAACACTTGCCATCATTTGCTTCGCCATTGCAGCTTTAATGCCACGCATAGGAATGACTTGACTCACTTCGCCTTCAGTTGCACTCGAACTCGATGCCTTCGATGCATTAGTGCTAGGCATTGAAGATGCTTTAGCCGAGTTTTGGGCAGAAGATTGAGGATCCGTATTTTTACCTTGCACATAAGCTTCGATATCTTGCTTTAAAACGCGGCCTTTTTTACCAGAGCCAGTTACGTTTGCAATATTGATTTTATATTCACGTGCTATTCTGCGAACCGCTGGGCTAGCCAGTGCTTTGGCACGGTTAGCAGCTGGAGTATCCTCTTCACTTACTTGTTCAACTGTCTGATTAGTCTCTACTGTTACTTTCGTTACATTATTGGACACAGTTGCGCCATTGTTAGTTACAGCAGCATCGGAAACAATGAGTTGATCAAACAACGGAGTGTGAACTTGCGCAATATCACCTTGTTGATAATGCAGCTTAACTACTTTACCTTGATATTTCGCAGGTATTTCTACCACCGCTTTGTCGGTCATTACTTCAACGACAACTTGGTCTTCTTCAACAGTGTCACCTTCTTGAATACACCATTTCACTATTTCACATTCAACAATACCTTCGCCTATATCAGGTAAGATGAATGCCTCAATTGTTTCTGCGGTCGAGGTATTTGTTTGAGTGTTAGTCACAACAACCTCAGATACCGACTCTTCAGGTACTGATACTTCAGACCTTGACTCAGTATTCGCTTCACCTTCTATGTCCATCGCAAACAAGGGAGCATGAACTTTCGCAATGTCACCTTCTTTGTAATGTAGTTTTCGAACTACACCATTATGCATTGCTGGAATTTGAACGGTCGCTTTATCGGTCATTACCTCAGCAACAGGTTGGTCCTCAACGATAACATCGCCTTCTTTAACCAACCACTCCAACAATTCACACTCGACAATACCTTCGCCTATATCAGGCAATATAAATTCATTCATTATTGCCTCCTAGTAATCCATAGTGCGTTTGATAGCTTCAAACGTTTTTAAGTGATCAGGCATATATTCTTTCTCATGCGCCAAAGGATACGGTGTATCAAGGCCGCAAACACGAGCGATTGGTGATTCCAAATACAAGAAGCATCTTTCTTGCACTGTTGCTGCTATTTCACTGGCAAAGCCACCCGTTAATGGCGCTTCATGGTTAATAAGCAGACGACCTGTCTTGCAAACTGATTCACATACGGCTTCTACATCCCAAGGCAAAATGCTTTGTAAATCGATGACTTCACATGAAACACCTATCTCTTCAGCCATTGCTGCTGCTTTCTCGATAATTTCTACTTGGGCGCCCCAAGCTAGCAAAGTAATATCCTTACCTTCTTTAACTAGATCAGCTTTGCCTAATGGAAGTTCATAATCTTCTTCAGGAACATCGCCAACTGAAGCTCTGTAAAGCTTTTTAGGCTCCATAAACAACACGGGGTTGTCGTCTCTAATAGAGGACAATAACAAACCTTTCGCTTGCTTAGGGTTGCGAGGAATAACTATTTTCATGCCTGGAATATGGGCAAAGAATGCTTCAGGTGACTGTGAGTGATACAGTCCGCCCGCAATGCCGCCGCCATAAGGCGTTCTAATTGTTAAAGTACCGCAAGTAAATTGGCCACCTGAACGATAGCGCCACTTAGCTGTTTCATTCACTATTTGGTCAAAGGCCGGAAAAATATAATCACCGAATTGAATTTCTGCGACTGGCACAGAGCCCTGTGAAGCCAAACCGTTGGCGAAACCGATAATACCCTGCTCAGTTAGGGGAGTATTAAAGCAGCGACCTTTACCAAATTTCTCTTGTAAGTTACTAGTTGCTCTAAATACACCACCGAAATGACCAACGTCTTCACCAAATACCATGACTTTTTCGTCATCGGTCATTGCGGTAATAAGTGCGCTGTTAATCGCTTGCAATAAATTCATTTGCGCCATTATTTTACTCTCCCAGATGTTTTAGGATAGTGCTCAGGATACTTTGAAATATGAGCCTTCAAATCAGTAAGTTGTTGTTTTAGATGCCACGGTGGTGTGTCATATACGTCTTCAATAATATCTTCAATTGGAGCAACAGATACTTTTTCAGCTTTCTTCACTGCCGCTAATATTTCAGCGCGTGACTTATCTAAGAATTCATCAGTCGCTTTCTTATCGAACCAACCTTTACCATCTAACCACTTGGTATAACGCTCAATTGGATCTTTTGCGCGCCATTTCTCTTCTTCATTTTTAGAACGGTAACCACTTGGGTCATCTGAAGTAGAATGTGCTGCTAAACGATAAGTCATTGCCTCAATCAAAACAGGGCAATTTTCGGCTAATGCGATTTCGCGAGCGAGTTTTGTCGCAGCGAATACAGCAAGTACATCATTACCATCGACGCGAATTGTTTTAACTCCGTAACCAATTCCTCGAGAGGCGATACCATCACCTTTAAATTGCTCTGAGGCTGGCGTTGAAATAGCGTAACCATTATTTCTACAGAAGAATATTGTCGGGCAGTTCAGAACCGCAGCCATATTTACACCTGCATGAAAATCACCTTCAGACGCAGCGCCTTCACCAAAATAACAAATGGTAACAGCGTCGTTCCCTGCCATTTTCTGCCCATAGGCATAACCAGCAGCTTGTGGGATCTGAGTACCTAGCGGCGAAGAAACAGTCATAAAGTTGAGTTTTTTATCACCGTAATGAACTGGCATTTGTCGGCCTTTGTTCGGGTCGAGCTCGTTACTAAACATCTGGTTCATGAATTGTTCAGTCGTGTAACCACGATAAGCGAGTGCACCTTGTTCTCTATATTGAGACATGATCATGTCGTTCGGTGACAAAGCGGCAGCACTACCAACAGTAGCCGCTTCTTCTCCGGTGCACGCAAGGTAAAAGCTGATTCTGCCTTGTCGTTGAGCACCAACCATACGTTCATCAAGCAAACGGATGTATTGCATTGTGGATGCTATTTTTTTAGCTGTTACTTCATCAATGTCAGGACTTTCTTTTTTATTAGTTTCTTGTCCGTTTTCATCAAGTAGTTGCAACATCGGTATATCGATGAGACCGTTTTCGATTAAGGAAACGTTATTTGTTGCTTGTACATTAGAAAGGTGATTTCTGTCTTGCATTTTCAACATTCCATTAGTGTTAATTTACTGAGTATATAATAGTGAAGGTTTGTCTGTTCTGTTTTGCTAATTTATTCCTATTTTGCAAATGACAAATTAATTCCAGCCTCTTTCTCAGCAAATATTGAATGAATCATCCTATTTGTTAAATATTTGCTAATTTAGCGTAAAATAAAAACAGGCTGTAAAGGAAGGTTTTACAGTGCTTAAAATACACGGACTTTCATGCCAAACCCTAATTGATAAGGACTTTTCAAGTTAGTCTACTGTATGCCGATGAACTTGTGTAACAAACTCCTTTGGCAGGATAAAAAGTTAGGATAAAAGTTAAGATAAAAACTTATAAATTAGATAGTTTTGAAACTTATTTGAGAATTTACGTATCAAAGTATTTATCAGTGGTAATTTTATCAATGGTAAGTTTGTCAATCGAGTTGACTCATTTTCCTTCGGAGGTTCAGTTGAATAACAAAATCAAGTTTGCTGTATTAACGGCGCTAACAACAAGTACGTTCATGGCTAATGCGCTTGTATCAAAAGCTTTAAAAGCCACCTCTGAACAAAAAAGTTATCTTAGTCAAGAACTCGAGATAAAAAACAGAATAAATCGATTTGTATCAAGCACCGAATTCAAGTTTCGTAATGAAGATGCGGCAGGAGAACATATATATATTGTTCAGTTAGCTGACGCGCCACTTGCATTACATGGCGGTTTGAAAAGTGATAAAGCGGATCCAGGGACTGTCCAGCCAAAACTTAAGCTTGAGTCATCAAAAGTGCAAGCATACTTACAATACTTGAGTAACAAGCACGAATCGTTCTTATCAACGGTTGCGAAAGAAGTAACATCAATTAAGCCTATTTTTTCATATAAATTAGCGTTTAATGGCATGGCTATAAAAGTCACTCAGCAACAAGCGCTTGAGATTTCAAAGATACCCGGCGTCCTTAAAGTTGAAAAAGATCAGCTATACAAGCTAGACACCGACACTGGCCCTAGCTTAATTGGTGCTCCTGAAGTCTGGGACGGCACTGCCCAAGACAGTGGTGTCGGGACCTTCGGTGAAGGCGTCGTTGTTGGCATTATTGATTCAGGTATAAACACCGACCACCCTTCGTTCGCAGCAGTTTCAGGTGACGGTTATGTGCACACAAATCCATTAGGAGCAAACGTCTATTTAGGCGATTGCGCCAACGGTTTTGCCAGTTTATGCAATAGCAAATTAATTGGTGTTTATAGCTATCCGGTGATCACCGATGAATATCAAGACACAGATGTATTCCCAGTAGACTTACCCCGAAATGGCGAAGATTATGGTGGACATGGTTCACACGTGGCAGGAACGGTCGCTGGAAATATATTACTGAATGTTGCAGAGAGCTTACCGGAATTTGGAGCGACAGAAAGCGACGGAGTAGCTTCTGGTTTCACTTTCCCTAGAATTTCTGGGGTTGCGCCTCGTTCAAACATCATTAGTTATCAAGTATGTTGGGGCGGCCGCTCAGATGCGGGTGACACCTATGGAGATTGTTCCGGTGCAGCCATTAATGCAGCAATTGAAGATGCGATTCAAGACCAAGTTGATGTTATCAACTATTCAATCAGTGGTGGCAATCAACCTTGGGAAAGCTCAACTGAACTCGCGTTTTTAGCAGCACGAAATGCGGGTATATTCGTAGCGACTTCTGCAGGCAACAGTGGCCCTGATGCAGGCAGTACAAGTAAGCATGCCCCTTGGTACACAGCTGTCGCTGCATCAGAGCATGGCCGCTCGGTCAGTTACACAAAGTTCTTAACTAATTTCTCTGGTGGAAACTCAAACTTAGGCACGTTAGCAGGCACCAGTAATTCTGGCGGGATCACCGCTCCGATTGTTTACGCGGGTGATTTTGCTAATCCAAACGACCCGAATAACGATCCTGCTCAATGTTTAGAGCCCTTCCCTGCAGGAACGTTCAGTGGTCAAATAGTTGTGTGTGACCGCGGTGAGATTGCTCGAATACAAAAAGCAGTTAACGTAAGAGATGGCGGCGCATCTGGCTATGTTCTTGCTAATATTCAAGGTGGCGCAAACAATTTAGCCGCTGATCAATATGTAGTCCCTGGTATTCATATCCAAGCTGCACAAGCAAATTTACTTCGCAATTGGTTAGCACAAGGCAGTGATCACGTTGCAACTATTACTGCTTCATCCGGAGAACTTGTTATTGATCCGTCCCGCGAAGACGTATTAGCCAGCTTCTCTTCAAAAGGTCCGAATTCAAGCATTAGCACATTGACACCCATGATCGGTGCGCCTGGCGTACAAATTTACGCTGCCTACGCAGATCAGCAGTTCGGTCACGATGGCCATGAACCCGCTGCCGGTGATTACAACTATTTGTCAGGTACTTCCATGTCGAGTCCACACGTTGCAGGTGCTGCAGCGCTTTTAAAAGCAGCACAACCAACATGGTCGCCTGATAACATTCGTTCTGCCCTTGCTATGACAGCTTCTAGAACAGTCAAAAAAGAAGATGGGACGACAAATGCCGATTGGTTTGACTCAGGCTCAGGAAGAGTGCAAGTCGATAAAGCGATTGCCGTGGGTTTGATCATGAATGAAACCGATTCTAATTATGCAAGCGCGAATCCTACACAAGGTGGAGAGCCTCGTGCGCTAAATTTGCCCAGTATCACAGACAATCAATGTGCGAATACATGCTCATGGAGTAGAACATTTACTGCTACGAAAACAGCAACGTGGAATATAAACACTCAAAATATATCTGACGGTATTCAAATTTCAGTCTCCCCTAGCTCCTTTAGTTTGAATGCAGGAGAGAACCAAACGATCAGTGTAAGCATTGATGTAAGCAATGCAAGTAACGCAGAATGGCAGTTTGGCGCTGTCACGATGACATCCAATGGCCAACCTGAATTGCATTTACCCGTATCCGCGTTTCCAACTGCAGGAAATATTCCCGAGCTACTAACTATTGAAGCAAACCGCCTTGCTGATTCATATCTAGTTAAAAATATAGAGAGCCAAACACAATCTTCGTTTAGAGCGACGACTCTTGGGTTTACTAAAGCGATACAAATAAATCAGAACATTAACCAAGATCCGACACCTGATGCAGCCTTTGACAACATTGACGAAGGAGTATTGCTGTTTGAATTTGATATTAACAATAACCATCAACGAATTGTGGCACAAACAACTGAGAGTTCAGCCTCTGACATCGACTTATATTTAGTGTTTGATGCAAACCAAGACAACATACCTCAAGAAAGTGAAGTGCTTGCGAGTAGCACGACTTCCGGCGCTGTGGAATACATTGATGTTACGCAGTTTTCAGAAGGCAAATATTGGGTGTTGGTACAAAATTATGAGAGTTCTGGGAGTGGACAAGCAGACTCATTTACCCTGTTCTATGCAGCCGTTGCACCGAGTGAAAACAATTCTTCGCTTTCTTTCAGTGTTCCCTCTAGCGTTTCAAATGGAACACCTTTTGAAATGAGAGCCAATTGGGATCTAGAGACGACCCTGGAGGATGAACGCTATTATGGTCTAGTTGCCTTTGGTAGTAATGCAGATAATGACGCATCTGGAACAACGCGAGTTAACCTTGTAAAAGGAGAACAAGATGTTGAACTACGTTCTACCTCAAGCTTTATTAATACTGGCGAAAACACTCAATTTCAAATATTAGTGAAAGGTAGCTCATCACCAGAAAATCGTAATTATGACATCACCCTGCCCATCCCAAATGGCTTCAGCTTAGACGCAAACTCTGTAAGTCAAGGAGGCGCTATCTCTGCTAATGAAGTGAATTGGAATATAACAAAACAAACAAGCGAATCTGAAGATCAGATTATTACCTTTGATTTAATACCAAGCTCAAATATTTCAGAGGATGATCTTTCCTTTGCTATTACGTCTGACCTTACTAATATCCAAGCAGCACAGGTTGAATCTTCTGTTTTGTCGACACCTATTCAACTTGATTCTCCTCCAACTGTGACCATTGAACCTAGTGCGCTGGAACTCACAGAAACCCAAAGCATCGAGATAATTGCTGTTGCAAGCGATCCAAATAATGAAACGCTTACTTATGAATGGATACAAGTTAGTGGGCCTACTGGAAATCTAGCGAATGCAGGTTCATCTGCACTTAGTTTTACAGCTCCTAATGTCGACGTTCAAGAAACTGTCGTACTTGAAGTTACCGTAAGTGATCCTCAGGGAAATAGTGATTCTGCGAGCGTTAGTTTGCTAATTAATAACAATGACGCACCTACAATGACGGTATCTGCTCCAACTTCCGTAACGGCAGGTCAAAGCTATACAATAAGTGTGACCACAAGCGATCCTGAGGGCGATACTGTAACCGTTACCATCGACGGACAGTCAGGTTCATCGCTCACTCGTACAGCTCCATCAAGCCCGACCACAATAAATATTCAAGTGCGCGCAACGGATGGCATTAATGAAATAGTGCAAAACGTCAGTATTCAAGTAACAGCAGCGCCGAGTACTGGTGGCGGTAGTTCTGGAGGCGGCGATTCGGGTGGTGGCTCGTTAAGTTGGTCACTGATATCAGGCCTGTTCCTCATCGCGCTTAGGCGCGTTCGAGGCAAATACAAACAACGTTAACAAAACAACTTTTACAAGCTTAAGTGATTAATGCAGCTATGTAGCTAAAATGTACAAATACTGGCTCTTGTTTAAACGCAGAGTGTGATAGGATCTGCGAAATTTTTTCATTGAATCATGACCTTGAGCCAGACAATCACGAAACAAGCCTTTGTAAAGGAAATGAAATCGCTGCTGACATTAGCTTGGCCACTTCTGATCGCCCAAGTGACACAAACATTAATGGGCGTTTCAGATACTATTATGGCTGGGCGCTACAGTTATACAGATATGGCTGCGGTTGCTGTTGGTTTTAGCATCACTATGCCTGTTCTCATGTTCATTCAAGGTGTAACCTTAGGCTTATCTCCGATTATTAGTCGTTTGCAAGGTAGCAATCAAGACAGTAAAGTCGCCAATGCACTTCATCAATGCATATGGCTCTCATTAATTTTAAGCGTAATTGCCCTTCTATTTGTTTTCGTTGTTGCCCCGCTGTTAGCCAATGTTGAGATGGAAGTTGATGTTCGCACAATTACTGTGGACTACATTGTTTATATTCTATTTGCAGCGCCTGGATTTGCCTTGTATCAGAGCTTAAGAAATTGCTGCGAAGGCTTGTCGAGCACTCGCCCTACCATGATCATTATGTTTGCGGGCTTGCTAGTTAATATTCCAGCGAATTATATCTTTATCAATGGCTTGTTTGGGCTACCAGAATTAGGTGGTGCCGGATGCGGTCTTGCAACTCTGCTTGTAATCTATGTCATGGCATTCGTTACCCTCATCTATATGATGCTGGCTAAGAAGCTGAAGAAATACGAATTATTTGCTCGTTTTCATTGGCCAAGATTAGACCTACAGTTAAGCCAACTAAAAATAGGCTTACCTATCGCCTTTACTATTGTTTTTGAAGTGACCTTGTTTGGTGTCGTTGCATTGCTACTTGCACGTTTTGGTGCTGAAGTGGTGGCATCACATCAAATTGCACTGAACTTTTCCTCATTAATGTTCATGTTACCCATGAGTATCGGCATGGCCGTCGCTATCCGTATTGGTTACTCCGTTGGCAAAGAAGATGCTATGAGTGCCAAAATATCTGTTTATTGTGCTTTGTTCATTTCAATACTGATTTCAGTTCTTACCGCAACGCTCACCGTCATTTTAAGCACTGAAATTTCAGCTTTATATACTGAAAATCGTGAAGTTATTTCAATGGCATCTGGCCTACTGTTTTTTGCAGCATTGTTCCAATTCAGTGATGGTATTCAAGTTGTATCGGCCAATGCTTTACGCGGATACAAAGACACCAGAGCAATGTTGTTACTCAGCTTTATTTCTTACTGGCTTGTGGGGCTTCCCGTCGGCATTATTCTGGGTCTAACAGACTGGTTCTTCCCTGTAATGGAAGCAAAAGGCTTCTGGATAGGCTTCATTTCTGGCTTGAGTTGTGCGGCTGTATTAATGTTTTGGCGAGTTAGTGTAATTCAGAAGCGAGTTGCGCTCGATGTTAAGCGGTATATTTAGCAACAAACACTGCAGTTTCGGATTTATTCGTTTGAATTCAAAAATATCACTTTTCCGATATTCACGATCTAAGTCTCTCTTATTTTTAACATTGTACCTATCAATAATTAAGTCTACTATCATTAGAGTTTGTTAATTGTTTAATATTAAAGCAATTGGCAGATACAAATTTAATAGTGTTAACTTGGGCATTTGATAAATTTATTATGAACAAAATAGTTCCGATATTTTCAGGTGGTGGTACTCGACTCTCCGCGCATATTGGCATCTTAAACGCCATAAAAGACCTTAACATTGACTTTGACCATATAGTGGGTGTTTCTGGTGGCTCAATTGTTTGCTCGCTCTATTGTGCCGGTATGAGCATAAAAGACATAAGTAATTTAGCTGAAGAGACCGATTTTAGGAAATTCAAAGGTTTCTCATTATTACGCTTATTTACTCAAGGTGGTTTGAGTTCAGGTAATACATTCGAGGCATGGATGGACCATCATTTAAACGGGAAAACATTCGCTCAGATAGACAAGAACTTAAGCATATTGGCGACTGACGTGAATGGTGGCGGTCCAGTAATATTCAATAAAGAAAATTGTCCTGACATGAAAATCTCATTGGCCGTCAGATATTCGATGTCTATACCTTTACTCTTTAGTTTCAAATCCTATCGTCATCACATACTAGTTGATGGCGCGATTTTATCTGAAGATGCGCTACATCAAGATTGGGCTAAAGATGGTACAGATGTAATCTGCTTTAGACTGAAAAGTGAGCAGCTAGAAATCCAGGAATTCAAGAAAAGTTGGGTACCTATCGCTCAATACCTTAATATGCTGATTAGAACATTTATGACGGCACTTTCAAGAGAGTATGTGCACGAACAATTTTGGCAAAATACCATAGTGGTGAATACAGAAAACTTCTCTGCAGTTGATTTTAATTTAAGCGTTCAACAAAAGCAGTCTCTATATAAGATGGGTTATGACACAGCGTTTGAGTTCTTGCCCCAACGTTTGGTTAAGCTCAACCATTACTTAGATCGTTAGTACCTGCTTCAGAAAAGTTAAATAAAGCTAAGCGGAAGATTATTAGTGGTTTCCTTGATAGGTTTTTGTCGAACCTTCGAGTGCTTTATTCATCTCTATCATTTCAGCATCGGTCAAATGCCGATATTGCCCCGGTTTTATGCCGCTTAAATCGATATGCATAATTCGTTTGCGAGTTAATCGGGTGACTTCGTAGCCTAAGTATTCACACATCCTGCGTATCTGACGATTCAAGCCTTGTGTAAGAATGATATCAAATCCAAACTTCCCTGCTCTTCTAACTGTACATGGCTTTGTAACTGTATCGAGTATGGGCACACCTGATGACATTTTGCTAATAAAATCGTCAGTGACGACTCTGTTAACTACAACTCTGTAAAGCTTTTCGTGAGCATTCTCAGCTCTAAGGATCTTATTTACAATATCACCGTCGCTGGTCAATAAAATCAATCCTTCCGAGGGTTTATCTAAGCGTCCAATAGGGAATATTCTAGTCGGAAAACCGATTGCGTCGATAATGTTACCTTGAACTTTTCTTTCCGTCGTACAGGTAATTCCAACAGGTTTGTTGTAAGCAAGATAGACTCGATCAGCTTTATCCTGTGCAACCGCTTTTATGAGTTTGCCATTTACGGTGACTTTGTCATCTGCCCCTATTTTTGTGCCCAATTCAGGTATTTTACCATTTACTTGTACACTACCCTTTTCAATTAAGGCATCGGCTTCGCGGCGTGAACAAAAGCCAGAATCGCTGATATATTTATTGAGTCTTTTTAACATTTTATTTCCCAATTTTTAAGGCAGCCAATGATACTTCCTTCCTTTGCCAACATGCAACGAGAAGGCGACTCTTTACGCTGATTAATTGTCATGCTTAGGCTTTTTTCAATAATGTCTTTATAGATTCTGTTAGGCCATCGACTGTTAAGGGAAACATTCGATTATTCATCAAGTCTTGCATTATTTGCAAAGAGGCATGGTAATGCCAATATTGTTTTGGTTGTGGATTCAACCACACCGCATGCTCAAAGTGATTAAGAAGTCGTTGCATCCAGACTGAGCCGGGCTCTTCATTCCAATGTTCGACACTACCGCCTGGGTAGGTGATTTCATAGGGCCCCATCGTCGCATCACCTACGAAAATCAGTTTGTAATCAGCGCCATACTTATGAATTATCTGGTAAATATCGATAGTTTGTTGACCACGGCGTTGATTGTCTTTCCAAACACCTTCATAAATACAGTTATGGAAATAGAAAAATTCAATATGCTTGAATTCAGTATGCACCGCAGAAAACAATTCTTCACAGCGTTTAATGTGCGCATCCATTGAGCCACCTACATCGAAAAACAACAAGAGCTTAATCGCATTGTGCCTTTCTGGTGTCATTTTAAGGTCCAAGTATCCGGCGTTCTTAGCAGTCGAACTTATGGTGTCATTAACATCCAACTCTTCGCTCGCACCTGTTCGTGCAAACTTGCGTAATCTACGTAAGGCGACTTTAATGTTGCGGGTGCCAATCTCGACATCACTTGAAAGGTTTTTGAACTGACGTTTATCCCATACCTTTACCGCCGAGAAATTACGGTTCTTGTTCTGACCAATTCGCACGCCTTCTGGATTATGCCCATTCGCACCGAAGGGAGAAGTACCGCCAGTTCCAATCCATTTATTACCGCCTTCATGACGTTTTTCTTGCTCTTTTAAACGCTCTTGAAGCGTTTCCATTAACTTATCAAGTCCACCTAGCGCTTCAAGTTTCTGTTTCTCCTCTTCACTTAAGTACTTTTCCATTTCTGAGCGTAGCCACTCTTCTGGAATTTCCTTGTCAAAAAGATCAATTGATTGCACGCCTTTAAAATAGTCTGCAAATGCTCTATCAAACTTGTCGTATTGGTTCTCATCTTTAACCAGAACGGTGCGCGCCAAAAAATAAAAGCCTTCGATATCGGCAAACACAACATCGTGTTCGAGTGCATTTACCAAATCAAGTAACTCTGTGATACTCGTCTTTAAACGGTATTCGCGTAATTTAAAGAAGAAATCAATTAACATTAACGACGAGCCATGAACATCAGTTTTTCAAACAGGTGAATGTCTTGTTCATTCTTAAGCAACGCACCATATAAAGGTGGTAATGCATTCTTTGCATCATTGTCTTGTAATACAGATGCGGGAATATCATCAGCGACCAATAATTTGATCCAATCAATAAGCTCAGATGTTGATGGCTTCTTCTTGATGCCACTCACCTCTCTTATTTGAAAGAATGAAGTTAGCGCTTTGTCTAACAAGTCTTTCTTAATATTAGGAAAATGCACATCAACAATCTGCGTCATTTCTTCTCGTTCAGGGAATTGGATGTAATGGAAAAAACAGCGGCGTAAAAACGCATCAGGCAGTTCTTTTTCATTATTGGAAGTAATAATCACGATAGGTCTTTGCTTCGCAACAATACGTTCCTGCGTTTCGTATACAAAAAACTCCATCTTATCGAGTTCGAGCAACAAGTCGTTTGGGAACTCAATATCTGCCTTGTCAATTTCATCAATCAGCAAAACAGGTCGTTTTTCAGCTGTAAATGCCTGCCACAACTTCCCTTTGACAATGTAATTACTGATGTCATGAACCCTATCATCTCCTAATTGAGAATCTCTGAGGCGCGAAACTGCATCATATTCATACAGTCCTTGCTGAGCTTTAGTTGTTGATTTGATATGCCATTGCAATAAATCTGTACCCAATGCACTTGAAAGCTCTTCAGCCAACATGGTTTTGCCAGTGCCTGGCTCACCTTTAATAAGTAGTGGCTTTTCTAATGTCATTGCCGCTTTAACCGCTAGCTGCAGCTCTTTGCTTGCAATATAATTCTTGGTTCCAGTAAACCCCATATTATCCCTCAGGCTGTGTTTTTGGTTTTTAAGTGAAATATAAAATAACATATAGCAAAAAAGCACTTTGTTTTTTTATATTTGCGCATACTCTACTACTGTAAAAGTTTTATAACTAACAGAACACTAAAGATTAATAATAGCGATGCGTAACTCTCGGTGATAGTTGTTTTTAAAAATAAACAATAATGAGAAGTGAATTCGCCATGATTGTCTAATTAAGGAACTAGCATGAAAACGTTTGACGACCACTCACTTGCCATCGGCCGTACTCCATTAGTAAGACTCAATCGAGTAACGGGCGGTAACGTATACGCAAAAATTGAATCTCGCAACCCTAGCTTTAGTATTAAATGCCGCATTGGCGCCAATATGATTTGGGATGCCGAAAAGAAAGGTTTATTGACTGAAGGCAAAGAACTTATTGAAGCAACCAGCGGTAACACTGGCATAGCATTAGCCTTTGTCGCAGCTTCTCGCGGTTATAAGTTGACTTTGACAATGCCTAGCAGCATGAGTTTAGAGCGCAGAAAGTTATTAAAAGCATTGGGCGCTAACTTGGTTTTAACTGAAGCTCCAAAGGGTATGAAGGGTGCTGTAGCGAAAGTTCAGGAATTGATGGATGCATCACCTGGTAAATATGTGCCTCTTAACCAGTTCGAAAACCCTGCCAACCCAGAAATTCATGAGAAAACGACTGGCCCAGAGATTTGGGAAGATACAGATGGTAAAGTAGATGCTTTCATTGCGGGTGTTGGTACAGGCGGCACTATTACCGGCGTAAGCAGATATATTAAGAATACAAAAGGTAAAGCTATCACGACTGTCGCTGTAGAGCCTACAGATAGTCCAGTGATAAGCCAAGCTAAAGCTGGTCAAGAGCTTACTCCTGGTCCTCATAAGATCCAAGGCATTGGTGCTGGCTTTATTCCAGGCAACTTGGATTTATCGTTAATTGATGAAGTTGAACAAGTGACTAATGAAGAAACGATGGATATGGCAAATCGCTTAATGAAAGAAGAAGGCATCTTAGCCGGTATTTCCTCAGGTGCGGCCGTCGTAGCTGCGAAGCGCTATGCAGAAAGACCAGAAAACAAAGACAAAATTGTAGTTGTCTTGCTTGCTAGTGGTACTGAGCGTTACTTAAGTAGTCCACTTTTTGCTGGTGAGTTTTCTGAGCTGGAAGAAGTTCAATAATTGAAGAACTAGAATGCTAAGCCCAAAATAAAGCTTGGGCTTGATTCAGGATTCGTTACAAATTTCTACACTACTAAACAAAGGGACTTTACAGTCCCTTTACTTTTTGCCGATAAAGAAACACACTATGTGAAAATATTTCAATTAAGCCTGATTTACTGTCTAAATTGATAGTGAAAACAGCATTATTTGTAATTCTATGAATTATTATGGTAGCGGCAAAAAATGAATAAAGTTTGTAAAGTTATCCTGTTATGTCTTATTGCCTTAACAGTGACAGCTTGTAGTAAGCCAGAGAGAGAGATCAAAGCAGGTCGTTATGGCATGATGAGTGACGATACTCCTCAATATGCAGCGCTTGCCTTCATTATGGCTGTTTACGAAGATAAAACATTAGATTCGGCAATTGAGATGTCTTCCGACAAATTCGCGCGCTTGTTGAAGTCATACCATACCAATAGTGGTGTACAGCGTCACATTTTGAATTTACGTTTAACTGAAATGACAGTAGAGCCAGTCTCTGGCGGTTTTCAAGGCATGACTGAATTTAAAAAAGAAGCGACGGTAGACGTTAAAATTATCGGTACTTACAACCATAAAAAAATTATTCAACTAAAAACAATTTCGATGATCAGAGAGTCTGGTGACTGGAAGATAGTTGGTGTATCAAATACAGCCCTTAGATAAAGGGCTGTATGTTATTAAAAGCATTATATTTTTTGACTAAAGGCCAACTGCAATACCTTCTCTTCTAGGATCTGCACCACCAACCAATTTGCCATCCTTATACTGAATACCGTGCAAACCACTATTTAAATCAAGTATTCGGACATTATGGCCTATCTTTTCTAGTTCTTCTTTCAAGTCCACAAGCGACGAGCCTTTTTCCAATGCTGTGTAGTCATTTCGATTAGTTACTCTGGGTGCATTGATAGCCTGTTGAATATCCATGTCAAAATCAACGACGTTTATAATTGTTTGGGCAACATAATCAATAATTCTACTGCCGCCGGGCGAACCAATGATCAACTCCAAGTTCCCTTCTTCATCGAATACCATCGTTGGGCTCATTGAACTACGAGGGCGTTTATTGGGCTCGACACTATTTAGTGCTTTAAAGCCATTCTTAGACGGCGACAAAGAAAAATCTGTCAGTTGATTATTTAAAAGAAATCCTTCAACCATCACTCCAGAACCAAACATAAATTCAACGCTAGTCGTCATGGAAACCGCATTGCCCTCTTTATCAACAATTGAGAAATGGCTTGTACTAGGTAATTCAGGCGTATGATCTTCACCAACCATAGCATTGATATAAGGTTTGCCGGCTTCGGCTTTCACGAAGGGTTTATCCAAACCAACAAATTGAGAACGTTGGGATAGATAAGCAGAATTGATCAGAGATACCGCTGGTAAGTTTGTAAAGTCCGTATCCGCTATATACTCACTTCTATCGGCATATGCTAAAGAACTAGATTGTGCGAATAGATGAATAAATTCTTTACTGTTTGCACCATATTTTTCCAGGTCGTACTGCTCTAACATTTTCAATATTTGATAGACAGTGATGCCACCTGAGCTTGGTGGTGCCATTCCACAAATCTTCTTGGTTCTGTAATTACCGCACACTGGCGCTCGTTTCTTTGCCTCATAGTTTGCAAGATCTTCAGCTGTTAACACACCAGGATTAATGATAGCCGTTCGCGCTGCCACCGCTATTTTTTCAGCCAACTCACCTTTATAAAAGTAATCAGTCCCTTCATTAGCAATATTGAGAAGGACGCTCGCTAACTGCTCATTTTTCTTGGTTAAGCCTTGCTTGAGGTGATTACCATTGGGTTTGAAGTAGTTTTGTGTTTTAACAAAATTGTTCAAACCAGGATGCACGTTTAGTGACAACAGTCTTTCTAAGCGAGGGGAAACTGTAAATCCTTGCTTTGACGTAGTGATTGCATCGACAAATAATTCATTCCACTTTAATTTACCAAACTCTTTGTGTGCCATATCAAGCGCTTTCAGAACGCCAGGTACTCCAACAGATTTGCCACCAACAACAGCATCTATCCAGCGCATTGGCTCGCCGTCTTCCATAAAAATAAATGAACTCGCTTTTTGCGGCGCAGTTTCACGGCCATCAAATGTATGTAATTTCTTGTTTTTGTTATCCCAATAAAGGATGAATGCGCCGCCTCCTATGCCAGAAGATTGAGGCTCTACAAGGGTTAACATTGCTTGAATGGCAACTGCAGCGTCGATTGCTGAGCCGCCCTTCTCTAAAATATTCTTTCCAGCCCAAGAGGCGTACGGGTTGGCTGCGACAACCATATATTGTGAAGCCTCAAATGCTTGCTTCGTTATTCTACCCGTATCTGCTTCTGGCTCACGATCCTCTCTCACCGGATTGGCTGTTTGAGCAAATGTTGTAAAAGTCATTGCGCTTAATGTAGCAAGGCACAGTGTAGCGAGAACTAATTTTTTCATTGAATACCTGTTTGTTTACAATAATTTCTTTTATTTTCTTTAGCTGTTTATGAGGCAAGCGATAACACCTTTGAAACGAAGACAAATTCTAAAACTACTATTAGAAAAAATAGTTATTTGAATAAGTGCTTGTTTACTGGTCTTTTTTCTAGAAAGGCTGAAAAAGCTTCCTTCGCCGGTTCGCTTACCATTGCTTTGGCAAACACCTCTAATTCAAGCAAAATATGTTTTTCAATATCGTCCTTTTGATTTCGCAATAAGGCTTTTGATTGCACCAAGGCCATTTTTGGTTTATCTACTAATTTAGTTAAGGTTTGCGAAATCAAATTGGGCAACTCTTCTGAACTAACAACTTTCGAAACTATACCACACTCATATGCTTTTTCAGCATCAAAGGTTTCCCCTAACAAAAGCAATTCTGCAGCTTTTAAGTTGCCAGAAATACGAGGCAATATGTAGCTTGAGGCATATTCAGGAACCAACCCTAGATTAATAAAAGGCATAGCGAACTTCGCATTTTCATCACAATACACAAAGTCACAGTGCAACAGCAATGTCGTACCAATTCCAATGGCTAATCCTTCAACTTGAGCGACTACTGGCACTGGGCAATTGACTAAAGACATCATGAAACGATAGGTATCTTTAATGTCTTTGTCCTCATTCTTTGACATAAAGTCAGCGATATCATTACCTGCCGTGAAGCATCCATGACTTCCTTTAATAAGCACCGCTTTTATATCAGCAGAATCAGCTGACTCCAGCGCTAGTGCCATGTCATGGTACATTTGAGGAACCAAAGCATTCTTTTTATCTGGACGACAAATTTCTATACTGAGTATTGCGTTTTCACGACTCACGTTTAACATGCGACTTAATTACCTCTTATTGAATTGATATAAGAACTTAATTTACCAGATTATGTAAGTGCATTGTTGTTTTCTAATGATAAGATACCATCAAAATAATCTATTATAAAAAAGCTCCTTTCATATGATGAAGTTCCCCACTCGTCCAAATCAATACTTAGGGCCTCTCATTGTTGCTCTCATTAGTATTATTGCGTTTGTATTTGAACCTTTAAGCTCTCAGTATTTTGCGCTTGAGCATACGTGGTGGGAACAAGGAAACTACTACCAACTACTCACTGGTCATTTTCTACATACAAACTTTGTGCATATTTTATTTAACCTTATGGGCTTGCTTCTTTTATGGGCCTTGCATGGTGACGACTATGAAGTTCGGTCCTATTTAAGTAAGTTTTTTATCTTGTGCATTTTGTTGTCCTTATGCATTAACTTTTTCGCTCCTGATATTACATGGTACGTAGGACTCTCAGGCGCCATACATGGCGTTTTTGCTTGGGGGTGTATCAGCGATTTAGAGAATAAATTACTTAGTGGATGGTTACTCTTAATTGGCCTTGTCTTGAAGGTGGGTAATGAACAAATTAATGGCGCTGGTAGTTTAATGCCCGATCTCATAGATGCCAATGTGGCTGTAGATAGTCATTTGTACGGCGCCATCCTCGGCTTAGCAATCGGCTTACTCAGCTTGATTCAAAGACGACTTATGAAAAAAAAGGCATCAACTTAACAAGCTAATGCCTTTTTATTTGTTTATCTTAATTGTATTAATATGACTTGGGCACATTGATACAATTTCGTTCTCAGTTTCCTTCAATCAGCTCGTAGCTTTGATAACGCTTATCAAAGCTAGCACGAGAACGCGAAGACTAAATAGCTAACTAAAGGTTCTCTTCAAACAACTTATAAATTCGACGATATTCATCTAACCATGAACTTGGTTGTACAAAGCCATGAGGTTCAATAGGATAAATAGCAGTCTCAAAATTCTCTTTCTCTTTTTCGATTAGGATTTGTACTAATCTCACAACATCAACGAAGAATACGTTGTCATCAACCATAGGTGCGTTTATTAGTAGTGGTTTCGTTAATCCATCTGCGAAGTAAATGGGTGAACTGCGTTCATACGCTATTGGGTCAACATCTGGGCGATTGAGTATGTTTGAGGTGTAAGGATCGTTGTAATGCGCCCAATCTGATACAGGACGTAATGCAGCGCCCGCTTGGAATAAGTCTGGCTCAGTAAACAATGCCATAAAGGTCATAAAGCCGCCATATGAACCACCATAGGTCCCTATTCTCTCGCGATCTACATTTGCGTTGTTTACCAACCACTCTACACCATCTTTTAAGTCCTGCACTTCAGGCGTACCCATCTGGCGATAAATAGCTGTTCTCCAATCTCTTCCGTAACCAGAGGATGCGCGATAATCCATATCCATCACAACGTAACCTTGGGAAACAAGGAAACTGTGGAACATGAACTCTCTAAAGTAGCCTGACCAGCCTAAATGTGAATTCTGTAAATAACCAGCACCATGATTAAAAATAACAGCTCTGTGCTTTTCACTTGCCGGACCTTGTGGGGCATAGACTCTGGAGTAAATGGGCTGATCCGTATGGCTTGATTTCACAGCAACGATAGAAGGCGAAGTCCAATTAATACTCAAGAACTCTTCGCTAACCGTACTAGTTATTTTGGTCGGTTCGGCTGCATCAGAGTCCAAGCTTAGAGTATACAATTCAGGCGGCATCACTAGTTTCGAGTGCGTCAACAACAAGCTTGATTCATCCGGTGACAATTTAAAATCTGTCATACCGTTTAAGTCAGTCAGCGCTTCTGATTGGCTTGCATCTGAAGCGACCCGATAAATTTCATAGATGCCCGGGTGTTTCTTGTTAGCTTTATAATAAAAGTAGCTGTCGTCTTTTGAAAGAACGACATTATCTACTACAAAATTGCCCTGTGTAATTGCTTTTAGCTTTCCATTCAGTGGTTTCGTATAAAGTTGTGAGTAGCCAGACTCTTCAGATAATAGATAGAGTGTTTCTGCTTCATCAAACCAGCCAAATTCATTGAATCGATAATTGACCCAAGCAGGATCATGCATTCTATGCTGGGTTTCAAAAACTTTATTATCTACATCGACAGTCGTGATCCAACGATCTTTGTTATCCCAAGCTTCAAGCATCAAGGCAACTTTATCGCTGTTATCATGCCATTTAACTGGAGGTTCTGTAGCATACCAATCAAATAGTAATCCGATTTCACGAGGTAAACGATTCTCTTGATAAGTTTTGCCTTCTGCTTCTGCATTTTCTCGTTTTACATCGGCCAAAACATCTTCGTTGTATCCTGGCAATACTTTGTAATCTAATAGTGTTTTTTCGCCAGACTGAAGATTAAGAAGCCAAATGTCATGTTCAATAGGCTTAGCGTCAGCAACACGCTGCCTTACGCGCTGCGCTTTAATGCGGCCATTCTCTTCAATATAATCAGGCATGATGTCGGTATCATTACTGCCAGGCTTATTTTCCGTTGTCGCTACAACAGCCCATTTGCCATTGGGCGATAAGCTAGCAAGAACGGTACGATGCTCCTCTGAAAAATAGAAGCTTGCGTTCATTAAGCTCGAGTTTTGCTTCTTTAAACTTTTTTCATTTTCATCACGCAACAGGCGGTTCTTTCGCTGTAATTTGACGTAATCGATAAGCTTTATTTGTTCTTCTGCAATATAATCTTCGGGCTCAGCGACCGGTTTATACTCATCAGCGAAATGCCAAGATAGCTTTTGTTCCTGCATCCCCGTTTTTACGTTGACTGTATAGAAACTATTTCCGCGTTGAAAGGAAACGCCATCTTGATTGTAGAACTGCAGATTCCGTGCCCCATCGATACTTTTCGTTAATTGACGTACCGATTTATCATTGGAAAATTGAACAAAAATGTTGCCTTCAAATAGCCATGCAACGAAATCCATGTCTTTATCACTGATGATTTCATCGTACTCGTAGCGATGAATATCAGATAAAGCAACCTTTTCACCGTTACCTGAAGTATTTGGCTGGGCGATAAAGAGGTCGCGTATTGGGCTGCCGGTTTGCTTACGGTAATAACCTATGGTTGAGCCATCTGCATGCCAGAATGCGTTTTCAGGCTCACGTCCTAACCAGTCGGGATCAGACATAATTTTCTTTAAAGAAAGTTCAACTTTTGCAGCCTCCGAAATCTGGTTTTGCTTTTGTGAAACTGTTTGTGTCGGAAAATTAGCAGCCTTTTCATTATTGGCCGCAGAATTTGTCGTTTGTGTAGCAGAACAAGCACCTAGTAAAGCAATACCGACACTTGAATAAATTATATTTTTAATTTTTGTCATTATTAGTGTTCTTAAAATGGGGTTAGCACGTTATATTAATCTGATTATAGCAATAATGACTATTCTCAGATTATGGAACCTTCAGGTTAACATGTTACTGTAAATAGTTCTTCGACTGAACCCGTTTTTAGCAAGTACACAAATATCCTGATAATAAAATAAATATAACAAAATCTTAATAGATAAAAGAGGACGACAGTTTATGAAAAAAGTGATATCCATAGTGTTATTATTGGCCCTCAGCCAGTTCGCCAATGCTAGTGAGTGCCCTGATTTGCTGAAGTTTGCAAAGAGAAAACTTAACTCTCAAGAAGTAGTAAATATGTGTGAAGCATATAAAGGTAAAACTGTACTTTTTGTTAATACGGCCAGTAAGTGTGGTTTCACCCCTCAATTTGAAGGATTAGAAGCGCTTTATGAAAAGCATAAAGAGGAAGGCCTAGTTATTCTTGGTTTTCCGTCAAATGACTTTAACCAAGAGTTTGGAGACGAGAAAAAAACTGCTGAATTGTGTGAATTAACTTACGGTGTGAAGTTCCCGATGTTTGAATCTATTTCAGTGCGCGGTGATGATGCAGATCCACTATACGCAATGCTAGCAAAGAAAGCCGGCTCTGAACCGAAATGGAATTTTTATAAATATCTGATGGACAAGAATGGAGACGTCGTTGATTCATATAGCGCATTCACGAAACCAGACAACGAAGATTTTGTTGCAGATATAAAAGCCGCCTTAGCTTTATAAACTATAAAAAATAATCTAAAAAATAAGACAAAAAAAGCCCCGCCTTAGACAGGAGGGGCTAAACACACTCAACTAGGAACACACTACTAAATAAAGAACCGACAACTAAAAAACGATGGTTCTTTAATCAACAGTATAATTTAGTCCCTCAATTTTGATATTAGTTCATTAAACTTTAGTATAATTTATTAAGTAATTTATTGCTTCAAAGCAAGGCAGCAAAAGCTGAGTCAAAATCACTTAAAATATCTTCTATATCTTCAATACCGACAGAGATTCTAATAAGAGAATCTGCAATACCCATCTTACGTCTTTCTTCCGGTCCATTTTCGTAGAACACTGTTGAAGCTATTGGTAAAGCCAAAGTGCGTGTATCTCCCAAATGCGTAGCTGAAATGACCAACGATAAGCTATTTAAGAACTCATGAGGATTGATGCTGTCATTAAGCTCGACAGATAAGATTCCGCCATAACCACGTTTGAACAGGCTCTTTGCTCTTTCGTGCTGGGGGTGTTTATCTAATCCAGGATAATGAACCGCCCTAACCCCTCTATGTGTGACTAGATATTTAGCTAATGCTTGAGCATTTGCGCAGGTTTTTCGCAAACGCATTGTAAGTGTTTCTAAGCCCATGGAAACTAAGTGTGCAGATTGAGGCGCTAAGGTTGCTCCCATATCACGCAAACCACGCTTTTTAATCTGAGTAAGGCCCCAATGCTGTTGATTTTCTACCTGATAAATTTCGTCAATATTATCGTACTTGCTCCAATCGAATAGACCCGTATCGACTAATACGCCGCCAAGGACATTACCATGACCTCCAATGTATTTAGTTAAGGATGTCAGTAATAAAGATGCTTTGATTGCTTTTGAGTCTAAAAGGACGCTTGGTGTCATCGTGTTGTCTAAAGCAAAAATGATATTGTTAGCTTCACACCACTCGCCAATGCCCTTCAAATCAGCTACTTGGGTAACTGGATTAGCAATCGTTTCACAAAACACCATCTTCGTATTTTCATTATGAGCTTGTTGAACTTGACTTAGTTCAGTGACATCGACATAGCTAACACTAATTCCAAAACCTTCAATTGTGGCTAGAAAGCTGCGTGTATTTCCGAAAAGATATTGACTCACAATGATATGGTCACCAGCTTTCAGTAAGGATAAGAAAGTTGCACTGATAGCTGCCATTCCTGTCGCAAATACAATTGCACCAACCCCACCTTCCAATTCATTTAGTATATTTTGTAAAGATACCGCTGAAGAGCTGCTAGAACGAGAATACACGTGCCCCAATTTTTTCCCTTGAAATACATCTACAAGATCTTGTACATCTTCGAATTCAAATAACACCGAATTATTGCTTGATTCATGTACAGCACCAAACTGTGGCTTATTAATTTTCCTATCTGCGTGGACTAATTTGGTATCAAAAGCTAATTTCTTCACTGAAAACATTTCTCGTATTGACTTGTTAGCAAGATAATACCATAGTTATCTGCTTGTTCTACGCCACCTAGTTAGAACAATATGGGTTAAATTATTCCCTTGTTCACTATTCGTAATAGCGTCGGGTGACGCATGATAAGTAAAGGTTGCTACTCAACATATGTGTATTTTGTTTATCGCTGTTAACCAGCATCCTAAGTTTCCCCTCATAATTGCGGCTAACCGCGACGAATTTCACGTTCGTCCGACAACAAACGCAACATTTTGGGAGCATCACAAAGAAATACTGGCAGGCAAGGACAATCAAGCTGGCGGCACATGGATGGGCATTCATAAAGATGGCAGTGTCGCAGCAATAACCAATATTCGAGCGCCAGGTACAGAAGTTGAGGATGCCGTAACGCGCGGAGAACTGGTCATTAATTATTTGCTAGCGTCAAATAAGAAAAAGAAAAAATATCCACAAAAATTGACTGATTCAAAAGCACTCTATAACGGTTACAATTTGTTGTTTGGTTCTCTTGAACAATTGTACGTGTACAATAATTTTGAAGATACCTGTATACCCTTAGAAGATGGCGTCTATGGTCTTTCTAATGCTTCACTCAATAGTCCTTGGCCCAAAATATCAACTGGCAGAGACGCGCTAGCTAAATACTGCCAACATGCTGATGTGTTGGACACGGAACATCTATTCGAACTTCTGAAAAATAATAAGCCCGCAGCCGACGATGCATTACCCAAGACGGGCGTGCCAATTGAAATAGAACGCCAATTATCATCTATATTCATTAAAAGTCCTGATTATGGCACTCGATCTTCAACGGTATTATTGGTCGATCATCACCAACATGTTATTTGGGAAGAGCGAGCATTCAATGCCGACGGCGAACAAACCGCAGTGCAACACTTTGAGTTTGATATTAAAAAAGACAAAATAAAAAATCATGTACTATGAATTTTATTTAGCTCGAAAATTAAGATAAAACTGGCATAATACAAGGCCTAAAATCATAACGTCATTTATTTCACATTTAAGGAAAACTCGTGTTTGAACATTTGCCTGCTTTAGCCCCAGATCCAATTCTCGGTTTATCCACTGCCTTCAAAAAAGATACCAATCCTGCAAAGATCGATTTAGGTGTTGGCGTATATAAGGATGAGCAAGGTAATACACCGATTTTAAACGCTGTCGTTGAAGCACAAAAACACTTAATGGAAACGGAAACCTCAAAGGTTTATATAACCCCGCAAGGTGTTCAAGGATATATAGATGGCATGCTTGAACTTATTTTAGGTAAAGCAAATCCGGTATTGTTAGCAAATCGCGTTGCTGCGGTTCAGGCTCCAGGTGGTTGCGGCGCTTTAAGAATTCTGGCCGAATTGCTAAAACGATGTAACGCAGATACCAAAGTGTGGGTAAGTGACCCAACGTGGGCGAACCATATTCCACTAATCGGCAGCGCTGGTTTGGAATTAGCAACCTACCCTTATTTCGATAAGGAAACCGCGAGCATTAAATTCGACGAAATGATGACTTGCTTGTCTCAAGTCAAAAAAGGCGATGTCGTTTTACTACATGGCTGCTGTCACAACCCTACTGGTGCGGATTTAACGAAAGAACAGTGGCAAGCAGTGGCTAAATTGGCCAATGAAGTTGGCTTCTTGCCTTTCATCGATGTTGCTTATCAAGGTTTTGGCGATGGCTTAGACGAAGATGCGTATGGTATTCGCTTAATGGCAGAATCAGTACCCGAAATGATCATCGCAGCCTCGTGCAGCAAAAACTTCGGTTTGTACCGTGAGCGCGTTGGTTTAGCCGCTTTGATTACGCAGAATTCAGCTAACAGAGATATTGTACAATCTCAAATTCAATACGTAGCACGTGGAATTTACTCTATGCCTCCCTCTTATGGTGGTGCCTTGGTGGATATCATCTTGGCGAACGAGAACTTAAACACGATGTGGCAGAATGAAGTAACAGAGATGCGTGAGCGCATGATCCAGTTGCGTAAACTATTGGTCGACAATTTAAAATTACAAGGTGCTTCAAAAGACTTTGGATTCATTAATCAACAAAAAGGTATGTTCTCATATTTGTGTATCGCACCTGAGCAGGTCATGAAATTACGCGATGAAAGCAGCGTTTACTTTGTAGATTCAAGCCGAGTCAATATTGCTGGCATTAACACGAAGAACGTTGAAGTATTAGCAGCAGCGATAGCAGGTGTTCTTTAAGAGGCTAGTATTCTTTAAAACATTATAGAATGCTCGTGTTGTATCATATCAAAAGTCGGTCCTTGCAATGCATTGGCCGACTTTTTTGTCTTTGGTTGAAGAACCTTATAGGAAGACTCTACAAAAAAGCTTTTACATATTTCACGAAGTAAAAACTAAAGAAATCTATATATGTAGAGCGCCACGAGAGTTACGCATAACTAAAATACTGTTTTTATTAACTTAATTGAACGCATTTAAGTAATTTTCAAATTTATCATCTTGCCGAAAGAATCCGATCAATTTGATTAGCGAAATTCATCTTATCTTTCGCCGAAAATGCTTTCGGTCCACCCGTGCGCTCACCACTTGCGCGAATTTGATCCATAAAATCGCGCATAGTCAGCGTGGCTTTGATTGTTGCTTTGTCGTAAGCCTCACCTCTAAAATTTACCGCTAAACCATCCTTGGCAATTATCTCTGCGGCCAATGGAATGTCGCCTGTTATGACTAAATCGTTAGGCTGACAACGTTTTACAATTTCATCGTCGGCAACATCGAAGCCCGCACTTACCTGTAAAGAAGTAATATGCGCATTTGGAGGTACTGAAATATATTGATTAGCAACAAAGGTAAGTGGCACTAAAGTTCGCTGAGAGGCCTTTATCAAGACCTCCTTTATAACAAGTGGACATGCATCGGCGTCAACCCAAATTTGCATTAGGCTAACATCCCGCCATCCACGTTAATGCATGCGCCAGTCGTATAGCTTGAAGCATCTGATACTAGATACAACACTGTGCCAGCCATTTCATCAGGATCGGCTACACGACCTAAAGGTATGACTTTCAGCGCGTGCTTTAAAATTGAATCGTTTGTTGTTAGTGCTGAAGCAAATTTTGTATCTGTTAAGCCCGGTAGCAGTGCATTCACACGTATATTTAATTTGCCACACTCTTTAGCAAAGGATTTAGTCATACTGATAACTGCCGCTTTAGTAATTGAATATATTCCTTGCATGTCGCCAGGCGTCACACCATTGACTGAAGCAGTATTGAGAATGACACCGCCCCCCTGCTCACGCATCATCTTGCCTGCTTCAATAGACATGAAAAAATAACCTCGAATGTTCACATCAACCGTTTTCTGGTAAGCACTTAAGTCAGTATCAAGTATATGTCCAAAATATGGGTTTGCTGCAGCGTTGTTTACCAAGATATCAATCTTGCCAAATTCTGTCTTAACATGTGCAAACAAACTTGAGATTTGGTCCATTTCACCAACATGACAAGCAAAGGCAGAGGCTTTACCGCCACTCTCGCGAATACTGGCCGCCACCGCTTCACAGCCATCAATCTTTCGGCTTGAGACAATAACGTGGGCACCTTTTGCTGCCAAAAGCCTCGCAATTGATTCACCAATACCTCGACTTGCACCAGTGATCACGGCGACCTTTCCACTTAAATCGAATAAATCTTTCATTTTATGTCCTTTTCTATGTGTCTTTTTATTCAATGGCTGACTTACGCTAGCATCCCACCATCTAGTACCATTGTTTGCCCAGTCATAAAGCTGCTTTCGTCACTGCATAACCATGCCATTGCACCCGCTATTTCCTCAGGCTTGCCTAGACGCTTCATCGGGTTGGCGTTAACTATGGCTTTTTGACCACGTTCATCTAGCTTCGCTAAAGTATTTTGAACCATAGGTGTGTCGACAAAACTCGGGCAAACAGCGTTAAAACGAATATTTGCACGGGCATATTCTACCGCAGCCGATTTAGTTAGACCAATAACGCCGTGCTTAGACGCCGAATAAGCAGATATCATGGGCGATGAACGTAAACCTGCCACTGAAGCAACGTTAATAACATGTCCGCCACCGTTTGGCGCTAAGCATGCGATTGCTGCTCGCATACAGTGCCAAACACCTTTTAAGTTTACCGCAATGTTCCTATCGAAGTCGTCGTCACTTAGTTCGTGCATTGGCGCAGGTTTATGATCGATGCCTGCATTATTAATCACCACATCCAAACCACCTAAGGTTTGCATTGCATGCGCAAATAAAGCTCGAACCGAGTCAGCATCGGCAACGTCAACTTTTGAAAATTGAATATCGCTACCTTTACTAGCAGCTTCTTCTTGTATTTTTACACCATTCTCTTCTGATAAATCAGCGATTAGAACGTTCGCGCCCCTACTTGCCAAAAGCAATGCCACTTCAGCACCTATGCCAGATGCGCCGCCGGTAACCAATATACGTTTGTTTTCTACATTTGCAGCTGGGTTCATTATTCATCACCTACTTTGAGTACAAGCTTACCGAAGTTTTCACCTTTGAAAAGCATCATTAATGTGTCTGGGAATGTTTCGATGCCTTCAACAACGTGGTCTTTTACTTTCATTTCGCCAGATTGAATCCAGCCCGCGATGTCCTTCATTGCAGTGGGGTATTCAGCCACATTATCAAATACAACGATTCCTTCCATTTTCGCGCGGTTAACTAGTAGTGACAGGTAATTAGATGGCCCTTTAACTGGTGTCGTATTGTTGTATTGACTAATAGCACCGCAAATAACAATCCGAGCCTTCATGTTTATTTGAGTTAAAACATCATCCAGTATCTCGCCGCCCACATTATCAAAGAAGACATCAACACCTTTAGGGCATGCCTCTTTTAGTGCTTTTTTTATGTTCTGTGATTTATAGTCGATGGCGGCATCGAAGCCTAATTCATCAACTAGGAATTTGCACTTTTCAGCGCCGCCGGCGATCCCTACAACACGACAGCCTTTGATGCGTGCTATTTGACCTACAAGGCCACCCACTGCGCCTGCAGCACCACTGACAACAACAGTTTCACCTGCTTTTGGTTCACCTGTTTTCAGCAATCCAAAGTAGCCAGTCATCCCGGGCATTCCCAGAACACCTAAGTAGTAAGATAGAGGCGCTAACTTAGGGTCTACCGTGTGCAACATTTTGCCATCGGTGACTCCGTACTCTTGAACACCCTCGTAACCGCATACATAATCACCTTCGGCAAACCTCTCATTCTTACTTGAAATGACCTTACCCACAGTACCTGCGCGCATTACTGCACCTATTTGAACGGGTTCGATATAAGATTTAGCGTCGTTTAACCACCCACGCATTGCTGGATCGAGTGAAATGTATAGGACCTTAACAAGTAGTTCACCTTCTTTAATGTCCGGAACCGTATTTTCGACCAATTCCCAAGTATCTGCTGTTGGCTCACCGAATGGGCGTTTAGCTAGTAACCATTGTTTATTCTTCATATTCATTATCCTTAGAACCAATTTGGGTTCATGTCGCTACAAACCTTGTTATCTTGTTGTAGTATTTTTAAATCACGTTCTATCGTAGGCAGTTCCCAACTAATAAAGTACTGAGCCGCTTGAACCTTACCTTTATAAAAATTGGCTTCTTGTTCATTTAGATTTGTGTCGTTCAACTTTTGTTCAGCGACGCTAGCTTGGCGGATCCAAATCCAGCTAACGACGATTTGAGCAAACACGTTCATCAGTGCTTGAGCATTCGCTAATAAAGCATCATGTTTGCCGTTTTCTAATGCGCTTGAGACATGCAATATAATTTTGTGTAATTCCTCAAGATATTGCCCTAACTCTTTTGCCATGAGGCCTGTTTTCGCTGTGACTATTTGTGATAAGTCACGTTGAATCTCACTTTGAAGCGTTTTCAAACCAAGACCATTTTTTTGCCAAAGCTTTCTAAAAGAGAGATCTAAAGCTTGAATACCGTTAGTTCCTTCATGAATTGGATTCAAACGGTTATCACGCCAAAACTGCTCAGAATAGTATTCTCGTGTATATCCAGAACCGCCCAAAACTTGTATACCTAGATCGTTCGCTTTAGGTCCAAATTCGGAGGGCCATGCTTTGAATACGGGGGTAAGTAAGTCGAGTAATTCTTGCATTCCCTGCTTCTCTGTTTCGTCGCCACACGTATTTATTCTGTCGATTAAATGCGATCCATATAAGCACAAGGCCATACCACCCTCGGTATAGGCTTTTTGCGCCAAAAGCATTCGTTTTACATCACCATGCAAAATGATGGGCGCGGGCTTATCAGGCTCAGAATGATCGCTATGGCGTCCCTGGGTTCGGTCTTTGGCGTAATCTAGAGAATATTGATAACCGCGATAACCAATCATTGCCGCTCCAAAACCAACACCTATACGCGCTTCATTCATCATCATAAACATATAGCGTAAGCCATGATGCTCCTCACCTATCAAGTAACCATGGCAATCACCATTTTCCCCGAAGGTAAGCGCGGTTGACGTAGTTCCTCGATAGCCTAGCTTGTGCAGCAAACCAGCTAATTGAACGTCATTTCGATTACCGAGTTCACCTTTTTCATCCAAACGGAATTTAGGCACAGCAAAAAGTGAAATTCCCTTTACTCCCGAAGGCCCACCCGGAATTTTAGCCAATACTAAGTGAACTATGTTTCTAGATAATTCATGCTCTCCACCAGAAATATATATTTTGCTACCTTTAATTCTGTAGCTTCCATCTCCTTGCTTAACGGCGGATGTTGTAATATCAGCAAGTGAAGAACCAGCATGAGGTTCAGTTAAGGCCATCGTTCCCGTAAATTCACCTGTTAACATTCTCGGCATGAACAGTTCTTTTAATTCTGCAGAGGCAAAATTACAGATAACATTAGCAGCTGCTGACGTTAGGAATGGATATGCTGTTGTACTTGGGTTCGCAGCCATAAAGTAAGCTGAAGCCGCCGTCATAATGACTTCAGGTAATTGCATGCCTCCATCTTCAAAGCTAAAGCGTCCTGCGATAAACCCTGCTTCGCAAAATGCATCATAAGCCAATTGAACTTCTGGGATCATACTCACTTTTTGACCGTCAAAAGTGGGTTCGTTTTTATCCGCGATGTGATTGTGAGGTAAGAACAAATTCGTCGCAATTTTCTCTGCAGTACTGAGAGTCGCCGAAAAAGTGTCCTTGTTATGCTCTTCAAACCTACTGTGAGCGCACAGTTTATCCGCCTGAAGGACATCATAAAGTTGAAAATTCATTTCCAAATCAGGGATCAATTTGTCGGTCATTATCTAAAGCCTCAATTAATAGCGTAATTTTTAAGTTTATATTAATTACATAACATCATGAATAGATATCAGCTTGCCAATTGATTTTATCAATACTCGATTAACAATGACTTGAATATAGCAAGCGATCTTAGTCACCAATGTTGATAAGTATAGTGTGATCTGGCGCTGTTTCTGTTAAACTCACGCGCGTTTTTTACTGTTAGCTATTTAAAGCTAGGGTTCGAAACTTAACAATCTCTTAGCCATACTGGCTAGAAATGTATTACTTAACAGCACTTACTCAAGATAGTTCGAGACAATAGCAACAATAAGCTTATTTCGTTTTAACAATCTTAAGTTTTTAAAAACTCATTTTAGGTGACATCGAATGAAAAGTTACAAACTAGCTACTATCGCGTTATGTGTAGCAACAGCATTGCAAGCTAACACAGCAATAGCGCAAGAAACCGCAGAAAAGGAAGCCGGTTTAGAGAAAATAACAGTGACGGCACAGAAACGAGTGCAATCAATACAAGATGTACCAATCTCTATCGCAACCTTAAGCGGAGAAAAGTTTGAAAGTATCTTTTCAGGTGGTGATGACATTCTAGCATTGGCAGTTAGAGTTCCTGGTTTATATGCTGAATCTTCAAATGGTCGTGTTGCTCCTCGTTTTTATATTCGTGGTCTAGGTAATACTGATTTCGATTTGGCAGCATCTCAACCTGTTTCTATCATTATGGATGATGTCGTAAAAGAAAACGTTATCCTTAAAAGTTTCCCATTATTTGATGTTCAACAAGTAGAAGTGATTCGTGGTCCACAAGGCACATTGTTTGGTCGCAACACGACTGCAGGTATCATTAAATTTGATAGCGTAAAGCCAACTGAAGATTTTGATGCCTACGGTAAAGTTAGCTTAGCTACTTACGGTACGGTAAATATTGAAGGCGCTGTGGGTGGTGGTCTTAGTGACAACCTAGCGGGTCGTTTCTCATTCCTGTCACAACAACGTGATGATTATATCGACAACGCATTTTCTGGTGAAGACGATGCCATTGGTGGATATGACGAACTTGCTTGGCGCGGACAATTATTGTTTACTCCAACTGACGACCTTGATGTACTTTTAAACGTTCACGGTCGCGACTTAGAAGGCACAGCGTCAATCTTTCGCGCAAACATATTTACGAAAGGTTCTAATAAGCTAAATGAAAACTATGATCGCGAAACTGTCTATTATGATGCGAATCTATTAGGCAACGGGTTTGATAATAACCCTCAAGCATACGAAAACTTTGGTTATTCAGTAAAAGTTGATTATGACTTTGGTGATTTGACATTCACTTCAATCACGGCAAATGAAGAAGCGGAAGGTAACAGCTTAGGTGATATCGACGGTGGATCAGGCTCTGGCGCTACAAGTAATCCAGGCTTCATTCCATTTACCGCAGTTACTCAAGATAATATGGATGATTTAGAACAATTCACTCAAGAATTTAGATTAGCCAGTAACTATAAAGATGCGTTTAATTGGCAAGTCGGTGCGTTTTATTACGACTCTTCATTCAATGTAACCAGTATCGATGGTTTCTTTGGTGCGACGACAGTTTTCCATGACAACCAAACATGGGCTGTATTCGGACAAGGAACTTATGACGTATCTGATAAATTGACAATTACTGGTGGCTTACGTTACACAGACGATGAAAAATCATTGCGTGTTGGTGACCAAAACGTTGATGGCTTTGCGTTAGTAATTGGTGCCGCAAGTGTTCAAGATTATGATCCAATCAACGTTGATGATGGTCAAGTTGGTTACGAACTAAGTGCAAACTATAAGTTGGATGAAAATACCTCTTTGTTTGCTCGTTATGCTAACGGTTTTAGAGCTCAAAGTATTCAGGGCCGCGATGTTGCATTTGAAGGCTCTCCTTCAGTTGCCGAAGCAGAAACTATCAACAGTGTTGAGTTTGGTTTCAAATCTGATTTGCTTGAGAACAGCTTACGTTTAAATGCAGCATTGTTCTATTACACTGTGGATGACATGCAGTTCTCAGCCATTGGTGGTGGTGCTAACAATATTGCGTTAATCAACGCAGACCAAGGCACAGCGTACGGTTTTGAAGTTGACGCAACTTATGTTGTGAATGACAATTTGTTGCTAACCGCAGGCTATAGCTTCAATAAAACTAAAATTGAAGATAATAGTTTGTCATTGTTCCCTTGTGGTGCAAGCGTCGACTTCGGTCCTAACTGTACCGTTACCGACCAAATGACTAGCGACAACCGTGCTCTAATTGACGGTAACCCTTTCCCACAAGCTCCTGAAACCATATTGAACCTTACGGCTCGTTATAGTTTTCCAGTTGGTGATGACGGTGAAATGTTTGCTTATACTGATTGGGCTTTCCAAGGTAAAACAAACTTGTACCTCTATGAGTCAGTCGAATTCCAAACGGATAACAACTTTGAAGCAGGCTTGCGTGTAGGATATGAAAACTTTGCTCATAATTACACAGTTGCGTTATTTGTTAGAAACTTGACCGACGAAGATAACGTGAAAGGCGCTATCGACTTTAACAACCTTACTGGTATCGTTAACGAACCGCGTGTTGTTGGTATTGAAGGTAAAATTAGCTTCTTCTAAGGAGAAGCTATAGATTACTATCACGTTCGAAAACCCGTCAACTTGTTGCAAGACGGAACAATGATGGGTCAATAGAATACAAAAAGCCATTTCAGTGAATGAAGTGACCCCATTAAGTTGGACTCATTTCTAAGCGGCGACCAAGGCCTGATTTCGATATTGTGTCGGACTCAGGCCTTTTAGTTTTAGCTTAATGCGTTCGTTGTTGTAATAATCAATGTATTGTTTGATGTTTTC
>NZ_JBLBVM010000035.1:0-61974 GCF_047250385.1 Glaciecola sp. MF2-115 | reverse complement strand
TTTTAGTTAGTACATAGAGGCCAATGATAAGAATAAGTAACGCAACTAAATCGTATTCGTATACTTCCATACTTTTAAAGTCACTCCATAGTTTTGCTAATTTAGCGCAAAAATTTTAAATGTTCTCACTGGCATATAACAACCTATTACCCGAAATAATTCCGGGAAAGGTGCTGTCTTATTTATCGTGGTATGTGATTTTGCGTGCATTACTAAAATCCTTTTAGTTTCTTTGGAGGGTGCAATTAAACAAAGTTTCTTGTTTTTTTCCGTATTTCTGTACTGTACCAAAGAACGGAATATTTGCAAAGTATTGCTCTTTACCGGAATTATCGCTTTACTGTAAGTATCAACAGTCGTTTTTTGCAGTAAAGGAATATTGCATGAATAATCAATTTTTAGCATTTGTTGAAGAGCAAATGTATATGAAGCGCTATGCGAAAAGGTCGGTGCAGACCTATTTGAAATGGATAAATGGATTTATACGTTTTCATAACGGGCAGCACCCTTCGGTTTTGTTCGATGCGGATGTGGAGCGTTACCTTTCTTATCTAGTAAACAATAAGAGAGTAGCCGCGAATACTCAATCTATTGCACTAAATGCTTTGAGTTTCTTGTATAAGGAAATTATTAAGCGGCCGCTGTCACTCGACCTCAAGTTTGTCAAAAGCGCACGCCAAGCAAAGTTGCCAACGGTGTTAACCGTTTCTGAGGTACAGCAGTTATTTACCCATATTAACATTCACTACAAATTACCAGCGGCCTTGTTGTATGGCAGCGGTCTTCGTTTGATGGAGTGCTTGCGACTTCGTACGCAGGATATCGATTTCGATTTTAAGAATATCCGTGTATGGGATGGAAAGGGAGGAAAGCATCGGGTAGTGACTCTTGCTGAAGAGTTGTCGGGCCCGCTTCGCTCTCAAATTCAGTTAGTAAATCATTATCTATCGCTAGATCGGGGAAACAAGGCATATGCTGGTGTGTATTTACCTCATGGTCTTCGCAACAAATCACCTAACAGTCGGTTTACTATTGGTTGGCAATATTTGTTTCCCTCTAAAACGCTCTCTGTCGACCCAGAATCAAAATTAGTACGACGACATCATATTGATGAGTCTAGTCTCAGGAAAGCGATTTCGGCGGCTCAAATAGCCGCAAAAATCGATAAGAAGGTAGGCCCTCACACACTAAGACATTCTTTCGCCACTCATCTTCTGCAAAATGGTGCTGATATACGAACGGTACAAGATCAATTAGGTCACGCTGATCTGCGCACAACGCAAATTTATACACATATTTTGCAACGTGGTGGTAATGCAGTTATTAGTCCGCTGAAGAATTTATTCTAGTACTAATTAAAATTAGGCTGAAGCGAAAGAGATGGGATATCTGGATATGGGATAGGCTAAGTGTTTCACATGAAACAAAAAACCCAGCACATGGCTGGGTTTTTACATCATTGTCATACTAACTTACTTGCGCAATTTCTGAATCAATCTCAATTGTGCAATTGCTTCAGCAAGCTCAATGGCTGCTTCAGCGTAGTCGAAGTCTGCACCGCCTTTCGCGATAGTTTCTTCCGCATGTTTCTTAGCTGCTTCAGCTGCTGCTTCGTCCAGATCTTCTGCACGAACAGCTGTGTCAGCTAGAACTGTAATGCTGCCAGGTTGCACTTCTAGAATGCCGCCCGCTACATATATCAATTCTTCAGCACCATGCTGCTTAACTACTCTAACCATGCCAGGTTGTAAGCCAGTTATCAAAGGAGCGTGACCAGGATGAATACCTAGCTCACCTTCGCTACCTGTGACTTGAACTGTTTCAACGAGACCAGAGAAAATCTCTGTTTCTGCGCTTACTACGTCCAAATGTACTGTCATTGCCATGGGGCCTCCTTTAAGGCAGCTTGCGCTGCGCTACAAGTATAAATCTAAGAATTACTTCTTAGATTTTTCTATTGCTTCTTCGATTGAACCAACCATGTAGAAAGCTTGCTCTGGAAGGCTGTCGTGCTCGCCTTCTAAGATGCCTTTAAAGCCGCTAATGGTGTCTTTCAATGAAACATACTTACCAGGAGAACCAGTAAAGACTTCTGCTACGAAGAAAGGCTGTGACAAGAAACGCTGAATTTTACGAGCGCGTGATACTACTTGCCTGTCTTCTTCAGATAGCTCATCCATACCTAGGATAGCAATGATGTCTTTTAGTTCTTTATAACGTTGAAGTACCGTTTGAACGCCACGAGCAACATCATAGTGTTCTTGACCAATAACTAATGGGTCAAGTTGACGAGATGTAGAATCTAATGGGTCAACAGCAGGGTAAATACCTAATGAAGCGATATCACGTGACAATACAACCGTTGCATCTAAGTGAGCAAAGGTAGTTGCAGGTGATGGATCCGTCAAATCATCCGCTGGTACGTATACCGCTTGGATAGATGTGATTGAACCAGTCTTAGTTGAGGTAATACGCTCTTGTAGTACACCCATCTCTTCAGCAAGTGTAGGTTGGTAACCTACCGCTGATGGCATACGACCAAGTAGTGCAGATACTTCTGTACCAGCTAGTGTATAACGGTAGATGTTATCAACGAAGAAAAGTACATCGCGACCTTCGTCACGGAACTTCTCAGCCATTGTCAAACCTGTCAATGCAACACGTAAACGGTTACCTGGAGGCTCATTCATCTGACCGTAAACAAGCGATACTTTATCAAGTACGTTTGATTCGTTCATTTCGTGATAGAAATCGTTACCTTCACGAGTACGCTCACCAACACCAGCGAATACTGAATAACCGCTGTGCTCGATTGCGATGTTACGAATAAGCTCCATCATGTTTACTGTTTTACCAACACCAGCACCACCGAACAAACCTACTTTACCACCCTTAGCGAATGGGCAAACTAGATCGATTACTTTGATACCAGTCTCTAGTAATTCAACAGAACTTGATTGATCTTCGTAACTTGGCGCTTCACGGTGAATAGACATACGCTCTTCTTCACCAATTGGGCCAGCTTCATCGATCGGATTACCAAGTACATCCATGATACGACCCAAAGTAGCTGTACCTACAGGTACTTGGATTGCTTCACCGCTGTTCTCTACCGCAAGATTACGACGTAGTCCGTCAGTACTACCCATAGCAATTGAACGAACGACACCGCCACCCAATTGTTGTTGTACTTCTAGAGTTAAGCCCTTTAAGTCACCTTCGGTCACTTTTAGTGCGTCATACACTCTTGGAACTGAATCTTGTGGAAATTCGATATCCACAACAGCACCAATGATTTGGACGACCTTACCTTGACTCATAATTTGTCCTCTTAATTCCTAAAATTTGTTCTTTACCTAAATAGCTCGTAGTGTGCGCTTATACAGCGGCAGCACCGCCAACAATTTCACTAATTTCTTGCGTAATTGCTGCTTGACGAGCCTTGTTGTATACCAATTGCAAATCATCAATGAGGTCACCAGCATTGTCTGTCGCAGCTTTCATAGCAACCATTCGTGCAGCTTGCTCTGATGCGACGTTCTCAACAACACCTTGATAAACCTGAGATTCAATATAACGAACCATTAACTGTTCCAAAATTTCTTTTGGATCTGGTTCGTAGATGTAATCCCAACGATGTTTTAATGCTTTATCTTCTGATTTAGGCAAAGGCAACAATTGATTGACCACGGGTTCTTGGGTCATGGTGTTAATGAAATCATTATAAACAAGGTGAACTCTATCGAGCTTACCTTCGTCATATGCATTCAACATAACACGCACAATACCAACAACATCTTGAACACTTGGTTTATCACCTAAACCTGATTCAGCTGCCATGACGTTACCGCCAAAACGACCAAAAAAGGCACAAGCTTTAGCACCTAACGCTGCGAAATGAACATTAACATCTTGCTCTTTCCACTTTTTCGCGTCTTTTGCTACCACTTTAAATTCGTTGGTATTTAACCCACCACATAAACCACGATCTGTAGAAATAACAATGTATCCTACGTTCTTGACTTCACGCTCTTCCAAATAAGGATGGCGATATTCCAAGCTACCGTTAGCAATGTGACCAATCACTTTTAGCATATTTTGCGCATATGGACGGCCAGAAGCCATACGGTCTTGCGCCTTCTTCATTTTTGAAGCGGCAACCATTTCCATAGCACTGGTAATTTTTTGAGTATTCTTAATACTCCCAATTTTACCTTTTATCTCTTTTCCGCTAGCCATGACACTTTCTCCAATTACTAAACGACAAACCCCAACGCGTGAACGTCGAGGCTTATTGAATTACCACGTTTGTGTTGATTTAAACGTTTCAAACGCTTCTTTCAACTGTGATTCAATATCATCGTTGTAGTTACCAGTTTCATTGATTGTGTTCATGAGCTCGGTTTTTTCGTTGTTCATGTACGAGTGAAGAGCAGATTCGAAATCAAGAACTTTGTTAAGTTCGATATCTTTCAAATAGCCTTTTTCAGCCGAGAACAATGAAACAGCCGTTTCAGCAACCGATAAAGGTGCATACTGGTTCTGCTTCATAAGCTCCATTACACGCTCGCCATGTTCTAGCTGTTCACGAGTTGCATCATCAAGGTCAGATGCGAACTGAGAGAACGCCGCTAATTCACGGTATTGTGCAAGTGCCAAACGAATACCACCGCCTAGCTTTTTAACAATCTTGGTTTGTGCAGCACCACCAACACGAGATACTGAAATACCGGCGTTAACAGCTGGGCGAATACCCGCGTTAAACAAGTCACTTTCTAGGAAAATCTGACCATCGGTAATTGAGATTACGTTTGTTGGTACGAATGCTGATACGTCACCTGCTTGTGTTTCAATGATTGGCAATGCAGTTAATGAACCTGTTTTACCTTTCACTTCGCCATTTGTGTATTTTTCAACATAGTTAGCGTTTACACGAGCAGCACGTTCTAGCAATCTAGAGTGCAAATAGAATACGTCACCAGGGTATGCTTCACGACCTGGAGGACGTTTCAATAGTAGTGATACCTGACGGTATGCAACTGCTTGCTTAGACAAATCATCATATACGATAAGTGCATCTTCACCGCGGTCGCGGAAATATTCACCCATTGTACAACCAGAGTAAGGTGCTAAGTATTGTAGAGCTGCTGATTCAGAAGCAGAAGCTGCAACGATAATGGTGTGATCCATTGCGCCGTGCTCTTCTAACTTACGAACCACGTTAGCAATAGTCGATGCTTTTTGACCGATTGCTACGTATACGCATTTAATACCTGTGCCTTTCTGATTGATGATGGCATCAATAGCAAGTGCTGTTTTACCTGTTTGACGGTCACCGATTACCAACTCACGTTGGCCGCGACCGATTGGGATCATTGAGTCAACTGACTTATAACCCGTTTGTACTGGTTGGTCTACCGATTGACGCTCGATTACGCCCGGTGCAATTTTCTCAACTGGCTCAAAACCAGCTGCATCTACTGCGCCTTTACCATCGATTGGTGCACCTAGTGTGTTTACAACACGACCTAATAGACCTGGGCCTACTGGTACTTCTAAGATACGACCTGAAGATTGCACTTTCATGCCTTCTTGTAAATCGGCATATGGACCCATAACAACCGCACCAACTGAATCTCGTTCGAGGTTCAAAGCGATGGCATAACGGCCGCCTGGAAGTTCAATCATTTCACCTTGCATTACATCAGCAAGGCCGTGTACGCGAATGATACCATCAGAAACACTAACGATAGTACCTTCATTTCGAGCTTCACTTACTACACTAAACTGTTCAATACGACTCTTGATCAGTTCTGCAATTTCAGTGGAATTAAGTTGCATGCTCTTTATCCCCTTTATGCTTGCAACGCGTCTGAAAGACGGTTCAATTTAGAATTTACGGAACCATCTATCACTGTATCGCCGGCCTTAATTATGACACCAGCGACCAATGCAGGATCCACGTTACATATAAGCTTTACTTTACGTGCTAATCGTTTCTCTAGCGCCGCACTCATTTTTTCTAACTGTTCACTAGACAACTCAACGGCAGATGTAACATCTACGTCAATTTCTTTGTCATAGTCCGCTTTAAAAACGTCGAACTGTTTCGATATATCAGGTAGGGCAGATAAACGATTATTTTCAGCCAAAACTTTAATGAAGTTCTGACCATGAGTGTTGAGTTGTTCACCACAAACACCAACAAATACTTCTGCAAGTTTTTCAGCAGCTAATGCGCTACTTAACACTTCACGGATGGTGTCGTTTACTGCGACTTCACCTGCAAAGGCCAACATCTCTTGCCAATTTGCGATATCAGTGTTCTCAACCGCGAAATCAAAGGCGGCTTTGGCATAAGGGCGAGCTACGGTTGTCAATTCAGACATTGCTCATCTCCCTTATAGCTCAGCGACAAGTTTTTCAACAATGTCGTTCTGTGCCTGTGCATCGATTTCACGTCCTAGAATTTTTTCCGCACCAGAAACTGCTAAAGCAGCTACTTGTTTACGTAAATCTTCTTTTACGCGATTGCGTTCGGCTTCAATTTCAGCATAACCTTGAGCGATGATTTTCTCACGCTCGGCATGTCCACGCTGTGTTTCTTCATCAACAAGTTGATTTGCGCGTTTCTTTGCCTGGTCTACTATTTCAGCAGCCTGTGCTTTCGCCTCTTTCAACTGGTCAGTTGCTTTCGCTTGAGCCAGTTCTAAGTCTTTTGTAGCGCGTTCAGAAGCGGCTAAACCATCAGCGATGATTTTTTGGCGTTCCTCAATTGCTGCCATTAGTGGCGGCCATACATATTTCATGCAGAACCACACAAACACAGCAAATGCGACTAATTGACCTATAAGAGTGAAATTCATGTTCATTTCGGCCTCTCCTCTATTAAATTCGCTAACCTAAAATTAGTATGTATTAGCCTAAGCCAACAGCGAATAATAGATATAGAGCGATACCAACACCGATCATTGCGATTGCATCGATTAGACCTGCTACGATGAACATTTTGACCTGTAGTTGAGGTGCTAGTTCTGGCTGACGTGCAGCAGATTCTAGAAATTTACCACCAAGAATACCGAAACCAATAGCAGTACCTAGGGCACCCATACCGATTAATATAGCAACTGCGATAGCGATCATTACTTATCTCCGAGTTTTAGTTAAAGTTTAAAGTTAAAATATAAATTGTTGTTGAACTCTGTTCCTAGTGATCTTCACTAGCTAGGCTTAAATACACGATGGTCAACATCATAAAGATAAACGCTTGCAATGGAAGAACTAGAATATGGAAAACCGCCCACATAAAGTGTAATGGCAACTGCCATAAACCTATTGTAGCGATCAAAATAAATATCAATTCACTGGCGTACAAGTTTCCGAACAAACGAAGTGCAAGTGAAAGAGGACGTGCAAACAAGGTAACTAATTCAAGAATTAAGTTAACAGGAATAAACGCCCAGTGATTGAAAGGAGTGAAGCTAAGCTCTTTAGCAAAACCGCCAATACCTTTCATTCTAATTGAGTAGAAAATAATAAGAGCAAATACACCTAACGCGAGTGCGAAGGTTAAGTTCAAATCTGTAGTTGGTACCGCTTTGTTATAAACATCATGCGGGTCCATACCGAAAGCATATTGACCAATCCAACCTGAAATTGTTGGGATAACGTCAACTGGCACTAAATCCATTAAGTTCATTAACAATACCCATACGAATATGGTGAGAGCTAATGGTGCAATGAGTGCGCTTTTACCGTGGAAAGTACTAGTCACGTTGTCATTAACGAAATCGACAACTAATTCAACAAATGCTTGTGATTTAGTTGGAACGCCAGTACTCACTTTTTTCGCAATTCGACGGAAAAAGTAAAGGAAAAGTATACCAAGACCAATAGACCAAGCCATAGTGTCAACGTGAATAGCCCAAAAGCCCGCGTCAGCACATGCTTTGTTGAATGCAATACCAGATTCGGTATTACACACAGTCGCATTCGTCAAATGGTGTTGGATATATTCCGTAGTAGTATATTCAGAAGCCATTGTTTAACCCAAATTAAGTAATTTAAAAATTGTTACATGGTACCGCGCGCGTGTCACTACGACATATGGCGTAGGCGGTACATGGCAAACCATTGGCTTACCATTGCTAAAACATAGGCACCCATCAATGGAAAAGGGGGTGCATTCAGTTGAGTAAATGCTATAGCAAAAAATATTGCGGTTAAAGCCAGCTTAATCTTCAAGCCTTGGCTAAAACTCTGCACAACGAGTTTACTTTTCGTTGCACCAGCATATCGGAATGACCAATATGCGAAAAAACTGTGCGGTATGATGAAGGATAATGCGCCGAAAATTACTGCTACTGTATATTCTGGTTTTATGAACAAAACAATCACTATTAAAGCGAGTGATGATATACATTGCGCGAATATACCTTTTTTGGCTAAATTTTTTCCGCTTTTGGCCAAATTCGTGGGCATTTTTCTATCCTAAATAACACACCTAATCAAAGGCGCGATGAGTATACTGTTATGACAGAAAAATTCAACTATTTCGCGATCATTTCCCTTTGTTGGTGCACTAGCCGCAAGTAAACTTGAACATATTTAGAGCAGTCTTAAAACCTAAACGCTTCGGTAATGTTTATCTTTGTTCCAGGGCCATTTTTTGAAGAATACCTTCAAGCTGATCTAAATCATTAAAGTTGATAACCAATTTGCCCTTACCTTTTCGGTTATGTGCAATTTGAACTTGTGTACCGAAATTTTCTGATAATGAAGTTTCTAAGCGTTGAACATCAGGGTCGACTTTCCCATTTTTGTCTTCTTTTTCAGGGGCTGGATTATCAATATTTGATTGGGTTTTCTTAACAAGATTCTCAGTTTCACGAACCGTTAAACCCTTGTCAGCCACTAATTTAGCGGTATCTGACTGAACTTCGCCGTCGAGTGCTAATAAAGCTCGCGCGTGTCCCATATCAATATCACCATACTCAAGTAAGCGCTTTACGTCATCTTGCAAACTATTTAGGCGTAGTAGGTTAGTGACCGTGGTACGTGATTTACCCACTGCGTCGGCAGTTTGTTGGTGGGTGAGATTAAACTCTATCATCAAGCGGTCTAGTGCTTGTGCCTCTTCCATGGCATTAAGATCTTCGCGCTGGATATTCTCGATAAGAGCGATAGCCACTGCAGCATCATCTGGCACATCTTTAAGCAAACAAGGAATAGTATCTAATTTGGCTAATTGTGCTGCGCGCCATCTTCGTTCACCCGCAATAATCTCAAACTTGTCGTTGTCTATTTGACGTACAACGATCGGTTGAATTATGCCTTGTGAACGAATCGATGCGGCGAGTTCCTCTAATGCTTCAGGTGACATATCTTTACGAGGTTGATATTTACCCGGCTGCATAAACTCAATAGGGATATTTTTCAGTTCGCTTTGCTCATTGTTGTCATCTTGAGCGTCTTGCTTTTCTTTGTCAGCATGACTGCGGCTAGTTGCTAACAATGCATCTAAACCTCGACCTAAGCCTCTATTTTTTGGTGACATCCTAACCTCTGATATTTCCCAATGAGTATTAAGTTAAACTCATTCTTGATTATTTTCTTAGCTACTATCTTAATTTAGCTTATTCAAACAGATGTAAGTATTTACTTACATTTTTATTTTACTATGATTTTCTACGCAGTATTTCGCCAGCCAATGCTAAATAGGCTTTTGCGCCCGTTGACGATTTATCGTAATACATGGCTGGTGCGCCGAAACTTGGTGCTTCTGCTAAACGAACGTTACGTGGAATGACCGTGCGATATACCTGATCACCAAAATGACGTTTCAATTGTTCTGACACATCATTTGCTAATCTGTTTCGTGGGTCGTACATAGTTCGTAGTACGCCCTCGATTTTTAAATTCGGGTTTACCACCGACGCTAGTTTTTGAATGGTATCCATCAATGCTGTCACACCTTCAAGGGCATAGTATTCGCACTGCATGGGCACTAGCACGGAATCTGACGCTGCCATGGCGTTTACGGTCAGTTGGTTCAATGACGGTGGGCAATCGATAAAAATATAATCGTAATCGTCTTGCACGCTTTCTAAAGCTCTACGCAATCTTAGTTCACGCGCGAATACTTCCATTAGCTTTATTTCTGCAGCTGTCACATCAGAATTACCGGCAATCAGATCGTACTTGCCAGAGGTATTTTTAATGATGACATCTTTGGCTGGCACATCTTCGATAAGGAGTTCATAACAGGTGTTGGCAACATCGTATTTATCGACACCGCTGCCCATAGTGGCATTACCTTGCGGGTCAAGATCGATAAGCAATACACGACGCTTTGTAGCAGCCATAGAAGCAGCAACGTTAACCGCTGTGGTTGTTTTACCCACACCACCTTTTTGATTTGCGATTGAGATGACTTTCGCCACAATACATTCCGTTTGTTATGAGTTGAAAACTACTGTGATACTTCACATTTCATTTTTGATTATTCTTACACGAATACCTTTGACATAACATTTGAGAATGAAGTCGTAGGTATTCAATAAAAGTATTTACTTTGTGTTCTGTTCAAAAAATGCCTGCGTACCGCAAATTACTTGGTTTTTTTCACTTTTATCAAGTGTCTGTCGCCTTGTAAATTTGGCACTGCAAGGTTAACACAATCTACCACTGTAAAGCCTGTAGGAATTTCGTCAAGTTCAAGTTGATTAACTTGCCCTTTTAATGCCAAAAATAGACCGTTTTCATCCGTCAGATCTTGACACCAATGCAGCATATCCTTAAGCGAGGCAAAGGCTCTGCTTAAAACACCATCGAGAGGCTGCTCTAAGTCAACATCCTCAACGCGAGTTTGCAAAGCTTCGACATTGCTTATTTTTAACTCATATAGACTTTGTTTGATAAAACGAATACGTTTTCCCAAACTGTCGATCAACAAAAAGCGTTTATCTGGGTTCATGATGGCCAAAGGAATACCCGGTAAGCCAGGACCCGTGCCGACATCTGCAAAATGTTCACCTTCCAAATAGGGCGAAACAACAATGGAATCAAAAATATGCTTTATCAACATATCTTGAGGATCTCTCACTGAGGTCAAATTATAAGCTTTATTCCACTTATCGATGAGTAATACGTAGTTGATCAGTTGCTGTTTTTGCAGTTCTGAGATCGGAAAATCCAAATGCACAGCTATTTTGTCAAAGGAAACTGACAAAGCCTCAAACGCTGATGATTGATTACTGACTGAACTCATTAGGCGCTTTGTTTCTCGGCTTTAAACAACATATTGTGTTTTTTCAAATAAACCACTAACAGTGAAATTGCAGCTGGTGTAATACCTGAAATCCGCGAAGCTTTGCCTATGGTCTCTGGGCGTGCATCTTTCAGTTTCGCAACCACTTCATTGGATAGACCTGAAATTTGTGCAAAATCAAAATCAACTGGAAGTAAGCTGTTTTCATGTCTTAATGATTTAGCTATCTCTTCTTTCTGACGCGCTATGTAACCCGCATACTTAATCTGAATTTCAACCTGTTCTGCAGCTTTAGGATCGCTAATACTCGGACCAAAACTCTCAATGCTGGTTAACTTTTCATAGGTCATTTCAGGACGACGTATCAATTCTTCTAGCGAATGCTCACGACTAATAGGCGTCTTCAACATTGCATTCAATTCATCTAACGCTTCGTGTTTACTGTGCACCCATTGTGATCGTAAACGCTGCTTTTCAAGCTCTACGCTATTCATTTTTTCTTGGAAGTAAGCCCATTGCTCATCGCCAACTAGGCCAATTTCACGACCTTTCTCAGTTAAGCGAACATCGGCATTATCTTCTCGAAGCAACAAACGATATTCCGCTCTGCTGGTAAACATTCGATAAGGTTCTTTCGTGCCCATAGTTGCCAGATCATCAATCAAAACACCCATGTACGCTTCGTCACGTCTTAATTCAAAAGCATCTTTTCCTTGGCATTGTAATGCAGCATTAGCACCCGCGATCAAACCTTGCGCACCGGCTTCTTCATAGCCAGTTGTACCGTTAATTTGTCCAGCGAAGAAAAGACCGCTTATAAATTTTGTCTCTAAGGTTTGCTTCAGATCTCGTGGATCAAAGAAATCATATTCTATTGCGTAGCCTGGACGAATAATGTGAGCATTTTCAAAACCGTTGATTGAACGCACCAATGCCATTTGAATATCGAAAGGTAAGCTGGTCGAAATCCCGTTTGGATATACTTCAACGCTATTCAAACCCTCTGGCTCAACAAATATTTGATGCGAATTCTTATCCGCAAAACGCATAATCTTATCTTCAATTGAAGGACAATACCTTGGTCCGATACCTTCAATCACACCCGTATACATGGGCGAACGATCTAAACCAGAACGAATAATTTCATGGGTTTTTTCGTTGGTATGAGTGATATAGCACGAAATTTGACGTGGATGATCTTCAACTTTACCCATAAACGAAAATACAGGAAGCGGTGTATCACCTGGCTGTGCCTGCATTTTGGAGTAATCGAGTGAGCGCGTATCTAATCTTGCCGGTGTACCGGTTTTTAATCTGTCTACTCTGAACGGCAGTGCGCGAAGTCTGTCTGCCAAAGCGATAGAAGGCGGATCGCCAGCTCTACCACCTTTGTAATTTTCCATACCAATGTGAATGGTTCCACCTAGGAAAGTCCCTACGGTGATCACGACGGTTTTTGCTCTAAATTTCAAACCCATTTGAGTAACAACACCAACGACGCGATCATTTTCTACGATGAGATCGTCGCAAGATTGTTGGAATAAGGTCAGGTTTTCTTGATTTTCAAGAACGTTTCTAACAGCCATTCGATATAAACTTCTATCAGCTTGTGCTCGAGTAGCACGAACGGCGGGGCCTTTACTTGAATTTAGTGTTCTGAATTGGATACCAGCTTTGTCGGTCGCCTTTGCCATCACACCACCAAGGGCGTCAATTTCTTTTACCAAGTGACCTTTACCAATACCACCAATGGCTGGGTTACATGACATTTGGCCAAGCGTTTCAATACTGTGAGTTAGCAATAATGTATTTGCACCCATGCGCGCAGATGCAGTGGCTGCCTCTGTGCCTGCATGTCCACCACCGACAACGATGACATCAAAATCTTGCTGATAAAACATTTGCTACTGCCTCAATTAACTCTTGGTAAATCAAATAATCACATTTGTGGTATTCACCCCTAATTAAATTTTCATATCTCGTTGTAAAACGTAAATACTGAAAATCACCTATTCAAAACAAGCTTAAAAAAGGGGGCGCATATATTATACGAGTTTGTGTTCATTTGGAATGCTTATTATTTAGACATCGCTTGTAATACGTTTATGAACTTCATGTTTAATTTTAGTTTGTTTAGAGGTTTTTTTGTTTTTTTTTGATAAATGAAAAAAGCACTGATTTTTGGGTTTCTGCTTTGCTTAGTTAAAATAGAGATCTTAGATATATAGATTATTATTATTATTATTAAGCAAGCTGTTTTCTGTTGATAAGCTATTATTTAACATTTAAATCATATAGTTATATCACTTAAAACCCTGTTAATAAGCAGGTGTAATGTCGGTATATGATCGGTATAAGTAGCCCTTTTATCCACAGCCAAATTAATTCTAAAAACTGTCCAGTGAATGAACATAACTTTAGTACAGGTTTGGATCGATCTTATCCACAATACTTAGGAACAGGTGTGAATATTGTGAATAAGTTGTTGGCTGTTCCAAAAATATTTTTTATTTATTTGAGCTAACTTGCTTATATTGCTGATCATTATTGCAAGCCATTCGAGTTCGATCAAAATTAAGAGTACTTATGCACACAAAAATGAGTGTTGAAAAAACAAACTCATAAAAAATAGATAAATGAGATGAAACCAGTGAAGATTACAGTTATCACAATCCACTTATCCTCGATTTTATAGGCAAAACTAGCCCCTAAATAACCGCCTAAAGTGGATGAAATAGCCATAATAAACATCGCTGGCCACTCAATTTTGTCACTAATAATGTAAACAATGACGGCAATACACGTCAGAATTGCTGAAAGGAGGTTCTTCAAAGCGTTCATTTCTTTCAGATCCTGCATACCCAGCAAGCTCAAAGCGGCGAGCAACATGACACCTATTCCGCCATTGAAGTAAGCTCCGTATAAGCAAATACTAAGGATTATGAGAATGGATACAACTGTACTTCTGGCCGTAAATAGGGCGTTTTAAGTCGAATTAGTTGGTTAATCTGGCTTAGCGTACCTGATTTGGTTGGTATTGATTGCCGCTACTCGGCTCTGCATATTCAGGAACAACTTGCTTGCGTCTGCTAGGGCCTTGGAACCTCACTTTATAAGTGTCGTATTCCTTGATTGATTCAAAGCAATAACGACCTAAAGCAGTCTCTAAGTCTTTTAAGTTGTGATTAGTAATCAATATACAATTTTTATTTTCGATAAGGCGCTGTCTCAGTAGGCTACCTAACCAGCTTTGCGTGGTTTTCTTTAGCATAGTCTCGTTCACGCAAACTTCATCAAGGATGAGCAAATCGACTTCTTGTAGCTGTTTGTTTATTTCTCTAAATTTTTCTGGAGCGCTGTCACTAGATTGAAAATCGTATGAGGAAAAACGCATTTCTAATAAGCTTTGCAACTGACGGTACATTACGGTTGTCTCGTATTGCTCAATCAACTCGTGCGCAATGGCACCGGCAATGTGGGATTTTCCGCGTCCGTAGTCGCCGTAAAAAATCATCATGTGAGCACGGCTATTACGCCAGCTTGCATCGGCATGTGCTGCTATAAACGACTTAGCGATGTTGATTGCTTCTACGACATCTTGTGCATCTTCAACTAGATTATGGAAGGTCCACTTCGGATTCAGCTCCGATTTGCCATGTATTTTTTCTACACGTTGAAGACGCGTTTCTTGCTGTAGCTTTTGAACATCTTGGTTAGCCAAACGATCGAATTCTTCGCGACGTTGTTTGTAATCAAACTGTGCTTCTGGCTCAGGATCTTTTCCCAAAGATTTTGCCAAGTCATTTATTCTATCGTTTAGGCTTTTCATGATTTTCCGCTATATTTTTCAACTAGTTGTTTAACATTGTCATCTATTTCTAAACCTGCTTGTGGTGTTATCCACTGATGACCAATCTTAGTTTGTTCTTTATTCACAGGCTGTCTCTGACGGCGCTGCTTTATGTTTAACACAAATTTTTGTGTCCATTGGTAGTCCGTAAATTGTTTCTCAGGATAACCTAACCAATAAGCGATATATTCGCCAAGTTCATCTGCAGAATACCCTTTATCGATTACACCAACAAGCTGACATATTTGCTCGAATAGGTCGGCGTCGGGTCGCCAACTCACATTCATCTTAACAAATGCCTGATGTTTATCGGTGGCAATATCAGTAATTTCTTTACTCACGCTTAAAGGTAAGTGAATAACTTGTTTGTTTAAACTGCGTTTAAACGATTGATCTTCGCCAATACGAATTAAGCCAACGTTATCTAGTTCCTTCAACACTGAATTCACTTGTCTACCTAAAGTAAATGCTTCTTCTTTACTATTTAAGAATTGCATAATGTCTTTATATGACAAAAGTACGCTACCTTTGGCTTGGTTTGTCGCATTGTTTGCTTTAGGTGCTAAGTAAATAGCATAGAGCGCCCTAGCATCATTGCTCATAGATAATTGCAGGGCATCTAATTCCAGGCTATTCATGACTATGACGTTTTTTCCAATATTAAGGGCAGTTGTTCTTCAATCCATTCTACCGCAGTATCTTCAGGAATAGGGTGGTTTAATACATCAATATGCAAAGGTTCAGTAAGTAAAGTAGCGCCTTGCTGAACTATTAAAGTTTCCATTTTCATTGCCGCGCCGCAGTATGTATCGTAGCTGCTATCACCTAGCCCAATTACGATGGCATTTACACCACTTAAATCTAGTTTGGCTAGGTCTTTGGCATAATTTTCGATATTGTCAGGTAAGTCGCCAGCTCCATGAGTAGAGGTACAAATTAATAGAATATTTGCTTTGTTCAATGACGAAACGGAAGGTTCAAAATGACATTCGCCGTCGTGCCCAGCCGCTTTGATGCTCGCCAATAGGGCTTCTGCAACATATTCTGAAGCGCCTAAAACTGAACCTACCATGATGTCGAAATGCATTCTTTTACCTTAATTGCTTTACTTGTATTAGCTGCATTAGCTGAATTATTTATACTATTTACCGATACAAAAGGACGAAAATATTTTACCTAGCAAATCATCAGAGCTGAATTCACCGGTAATTTCATTCAAATATTGTTGAGCAATGCGTAATTCCTCAGCCAATAATTCGCCTGCCATGTTGTCTTCTAGCTGCGATTTGCCTAACTGAATATGTTCGTCCGCTTGCTGAAGTGCAATAATATGACGTTGACGGGCAATCACTTGGTCTTCGCCAGCTTGTTCAAAGCCCATGCATTCTTTCAAATGGTCTCTAAGCGCATCTATACCTAGTTCTTGCTTAGCGGAAATTCGTAGCACAGGGTACGTCGCTTCGCTTGATAAACCAATTTCCTCACCGCTTTCATCACACTTATTGCGAATAACCGTAATATTTGCATCAGCGGGTAAGCGTGCATAAAATTCTGGCCAGATCTCGCTCGGTTGCTCGGCTTTTTCATCATTACTGTCGACCATAAATAATATACGATCGGCTTTTTCTATTTCGTTCCAGGCGCGTTCAATACCAATTCGTTCAACCTCGTCAGCACTTTCACGCAAACCCGCGGTGTCAATAATATGCAGCGGCATGCCATCAATGTGGATATGTTCTTTAAGTACGTCACGGGTTGTTCCTGCAATATCTGTCACGATGGCGGAATCTTTACCTGATAATGCGTTGAGCAAGCTCGACTTACCCGCATTTGGTCTGCCAACAATTACAACTGACATTCCATCACGCAATAAACTACCTTGCTTTGCTTGATGTTTGATTTTGTCGAGTTGGCTACAAATTGTTAGTAAGTCACCTTGTACTTTACCGTCGCTCAAAAAGTCGATTTCTTCTTCAGGGAAATCAATAGCAGCCTCAACATACATGCGTAAGTGAATAACTTGTTCTACTAACAAATTAATTTGCTGTGAAAATTCACCTTGCAGTGATTTTAATGCACTTTTTGCGGCTTGCTTCGAACTGGCGTTAATAAGGTCGGCTATCGCTTCAGCTTGAGTTAAATCGAGTTTGTCGTTTAGAAAAGCTTGTTCACTGAATTCACCTGGGCGAGCTAACCTAACATCACCCGTGGCAACGCAGGCGTCTAACAATAGCTCCATGACAACTTGACCGCCATGCCCTTGTAGTTCTAGTACATCTTCTCCAGTGAAGGAATTAGGTGCTTTGAAGAATAGGGCAATACCTTGATCAATGACTTTGTTGTCTTGGTCATTGAAGGGCAAATAGCTGGCGACTCGGACTTTTGGGCATTCACCCAATAGACGTTCGGCAACAGCTTTTGCTTTAGGACCGGAAACACGCACAATACCAACACCACCGCGACCGGGTGCAGTAGCTTGTGCAACAATAGTTTCTTTATTCAATGACATCTTTATTAATAGCCTATCAAACTCATTGGGTTAAATTTGCTTAGTCGCGGAAGTTGTTAAACTGTAATGGCTGACCCAAATCTTCTTGTTTCAGCATAGCCATAACTGCTTGTAGGTCATCACGCTTTTTACCTGTAACTCGAAGTTGCTCGCCTTGAATGGCAGTTTGTACTTTGAGTTTCTTATCTTTAATAATTTTCACTATTTTTTTAGCGAGCGGCTGATCGATGCCTTGTTTAAAACCCACTGTTTGACGATGTGTTTTGCCGGTATGACTGCTTTCATTGCGATCCATAGCCGAAGTGTTTACGCCGCGTTTTACTAAAGCGTTACGAAGGATATCCATCATTTGTTTTAGTTGAAAATCATCTTCGGCGCTCATGATCACAGAAGCATCTTTGTATTCAAACGATGCTTCAACGTTTCTAAAATCAAATCGAGTAGCTAATTCACGGTTAGCATTTTCAGTCGCATTTCTTACTTCGTCTTCGTTTAATTCAGAAACAATATCAAATGTAGGCATGGTCGTTCTTCCTAAAGTTGTTATAAATTGTGGTGTAAAATAGGGATGCTAAATTCGTATTCTACATACCTTGTTTAACTATATAAGGTCATTGTATCTTGTAAGCAATGCTGTGTTTAGCAATTCTTAAAGTATGTATACAAAAAAGCCCGCTTAACGCAGGCTTCTCACTTATGGCATTTAAGCTCTAGTATTTATCTACTAGCAGCTTTATTTCTTTGCACTGAGGCCTCTTCTTTCCATCGATGCATAAATGATCTTCGCTTGTACTAGTGTAATGATGTTACTCACTAACCAATATAAAACCAATCCAGCAGGGAAGAAGAAGAAGAAAATACTCATCGCAACAGGCATATAAGTCATGATCTTCTGTTGTAAGGGATCAGTGATTGTCATTGGCTGTAAACGTTGCAATAAGAACATACTCGCACCAGTTAGAATAGGTAGCACGTAGTATGGATCAGCAACTGACAAATCGGTAATCCAGAAGATGAAGTCTGCATGACGCAGTTCAACACTTTCTAACAATACCCAGTAAAGCGCTAAGAATATTGGCATTTGTAGAAGAAGAGGGAAGCAACCGCCCATTGGGTTTACCTTTTCTTTCTTATACATTTCCATCATGGCTTGAGACATTTTTTGGCGATCATCACCAAAGCGCTCTTTCAGCTGTGCCATTTTAGGCTGCAGATTACGCATCTTCGCCATCGACTCATATTGTTTCTTGGTAAGCCAATACATGGCACCTTTCACAACAATCGTCACACAGATAATAGCTAAGCCCCAGTTGATCACAATTCCTTGAATCCACATTAGCAGTGAAAACAATGGTTGAGAAATCATCCACAAGAAACCGTAATCAACAGTAAGGTCTAATCCTGGCGCAATAGCTTTTAGTACACTTTGAGTTTTTGGACCCATGTACAGTTGGCTTGAAATAGTGGCTTCACCATCAACCGGAACAGTAGTGAGTTCGCCGGTATAACCAATGATTGCATATTTGTTGTTGAAAATACGGCTAGTAATCGTATTCGTTTGTTCTTGTGGTGGTACCCATGCAGTGACGAAATAATGTTCAATCATGCCTGTCCAACCACCAACAGTAACGACGTTTAGCTTGTCATCTTCAAAGTCGCCAAATGCAAATTTTTCATATTTGTCTTCTTGAGTAGAGTAAGCGCCGCCACGGTAAATTGGCATAAACATGCTGCCGCCTGGCTGGTCAGCAGTGGTCTGTTTTAACTGAGCGAATTGCTGAACAGTTGCTGGAGCAGAGGTGTTGTTTTTTACATCAAAGTTAACGTCAATGACGTGTTGCTTGCGACGGAAAACGAAAGTTTTTGTTACTTTTAAACCTTCAGCTGATTCCCAAGTAAGCGGGACACTAAGAATGTCACCTTCTAATTTATAGCTCTTTTTGTTTGCGCTATATAATGGACGACCTTTAGCATTGGCATCAGGACCTGATTTACCAACCAAGCCACTTTGCGCGATATGAAGACGAGCATCATCAGGTTTCAATAACTGGTATGAATCGTCTGCGCCTTGTGTAACAGGGTACTTAACTAAGTCCGCACGAACGACATCGCCACCAAGTAAATCAATGCTAATATCTAAGGTATCAGTTTTGACGGTAATGAAACGTTCACTTTGAGTATCAACAGCGTTCGCTTGTGGAACAGCTGATTGTCCTACAGGAACATCGGCAGCAGAATTATTGCTTGCATTAGTTACTGAAGTACTAGCTGGTACATCTCCATTTCCAGAGCCAACACTAGGGACACCTTGATTAGCGGTGGTCTGTTGAACAGGAGCGCTTACTGGCTTAGGGCCGTATGCATCCTGATACTCAACCCATAATAGATAACTGACTAACAATAAGCCGATTACTAAGAGACTTCTTTGGGATTCCATATTTTTCTCATTTTAAAGTTTATTTTTAGGTGGTGCTGCTGATGATGAGCTTACCGCGTTGACCTGATCCAAGTCGGTAGTCGCATTATCAGTTGTTCCAGGAACGTAATCAAACCCGCCCGGATGCATAGGGTTACATTTCATTATTCTTTTTACAGAAAGCCAAGTTCCCTTAAGCAATCCATGTGTTTCCAATGCTTGATGTGCATAACAAGAGCAAGTCGGGTGAAAACGACAATTTTGACCTAACATTGGAGATATAAGTACTTGGTAAGCTTTTATCAAGCATCGAAAAGGCAAGGTTAACAGTGAAAGTACCTTAAAGGGCTTACTTTCAGACCTTATTGTTTTGCCGGTTGATTGCATCGATTGCTTATCTTTCGCCATAATTTCTCAAGTTGAATAGTCAATGCTTGGTTATCCATCTGACCAATACCTTGTTTAGCTATCACGATAATATCAACATTTGGTAGCTGATGTCTTTGTAATCGGAAGCTTTCTCGAATAATTCTTTTAATTTTGTTTCGATCGGTCGCGTTTTTGACTTTTTTCTTAGGCACAGTAATACCTAAACGTGCTGTTTCTAGCTCGTTGTGCCTTGCCAATATGGTGATGTGGTTTGAAACTGCGGGAATAGCTTGATCAAAAACAAAGGAGAAGTTTTTGGGAGTCAACAGACGTGACTCCCTCGGAAATGAGTTATTTACCGGTTTAATATGCTTTACTCACACATTAAGCTGATAATCTAGCTCTTCCTTTTGCTCTGCGGTTTGCTAGTACTTTACGACCGTTTTTAGTGGCCATGCGAGCACGAAATCCGTGTGAGCGTTTACGCTTTAAATTACTTGGTTGAAAAGTTCTTTTCATGACCTAATCTCTACTTGTTTCAGTTTAACGTTGAAGCATGAGTTTCAACTAAAATGAAACCTTGCTTGGAAATGGACGCGGAATAATAGAGATCATTATCCGTGTTGTCAACGTTTATCGGTGCTAAAAGGGGTATTTATTTAAATTGTGTATAAAACTTATACTTTCAGTAATTTTATCCACATTTCTTTATATTAATTCTTGATTTTTACTGCAAATATGGCATGGAATATGCCGGTTTTCCTATCATATTCGCCTAAGTTGTTCAATTAATTGAACAACTAGATTATGTTATCCCCAGATAAATTTGTTATATAACAGTTGTTTAGCAAATTTGGGCTTGTTATAGGTAATTGAACTAAAAGAATTGGCAATTATCTGTGGATAAATAGGTGAAAATCCCCTATTCTTATCGCCCTTTTTTCAAAGGCTGATAGAGAAAGTGTCGTTTTCCGTGTATAGATATCTTTGTATAGATTTCTGTGTATCGATTACCCTTATAAATAAAGTTGTCTATCCTTAATGCATTGAAACGCATCAACAGGGTACTTTATTTATTTTAATTACTGTTAACAATGTAGTTTCATTTTGTGGAATGAACTTTGTTGTTTTAGTAGTTACGCATGGACGCACTTATATTAGTCGAGTTTTTATGGAGATAGACAGTTGAGTATAAGTTGGGATCATTGTCTCGAGTTACTAAAGGAAGAGATGCCTTCAGAGCAATTTAATATGTGGTTGAAACCACTAGGTTCTGAGTTTAATGGTGAATCACTTAATTTGTATGCGACAAATCACTTCATACTTGATTGGGTTAGAGATAAATATCATGGATTGATCACAGAAAGTCTTCGCACTTTATACGGTCAAGATGCACCAAATCTTATTATTACTGTGCGCAGTATTTCACAACAAAATTCCCAGTCAGGTTCATTTTCAGGATCGCGTAGTAGCCAACAAGAAAACAATCGTCATCAGCAAGATCCACAAAATAATAATGTTGGAAATAAGCATTCCGATAATCAACATTCAAGTTTAAGTTCTCACCAAGGAAAGAGGGACACTCGAGGTTCTTCAACGAGTGATAATCAAGGTCATTCTAGTCACGAGTATAATTATGCTAATGCCGCTGGTGCTCAACACAATGGTGATTATCGTGAAGGCGTAGATCAAGATCGTCGCAAATTGCATTCCGCTGATAGTCGTGATGGCGGGCAGCAAAACTTAGCTCAAAGTCATCGCAATCAAAATGATAGGAATCATTCTCAATCTGAAAGCGTTTCAAGAAACAGTCAAAACCCATTCCTAAGTAAGCAGAACGAAAATTCACACAATACTGCACCAACGGGTGGTATCGACATTAATTTGCATAAGCAAGGACAGGATTTTCCACCGCATCAGCAGGGGAATCAACATCCACAACACAATTCACAGTATGCGAATGCACCAATACCCTTAAGTGATGATCACAAGAGTAATGTGAACCCAGAGTACACGTTTGAAAACTTCGTAGAAGGTAAATCAAATCAGTACGCAAGGGCCGCTGCAATTCAAGTTGCTAATAATCCTGGTAAATCATACAACCCATTATTTTTGTATGGTGGTACAGGCTTAGGTAAAACGCATTTAACGCATGCTGTAGGCAATGGTATTCTTGCGAATAATCCAGACGCTAAAATTGTTTATATGCATTCCGAGCGTTTCGTTCAGGACATGGTTAAAGCATTGCAAAATAACGCTATTGAAGAATTTAAGCGATTCTATCGTTCTGTCGATGCACTTCTTATTGATGACATCCAATTTTTTGCGAATAAAGATCGTTCGCAAGAAGAATTTTTTCATACCTTTAATGCCTTACTTGAAGGTAATCAACAAATCATTCTGACTTCAGATCGCTATCCAAAAGAAATAGATGGAGTAGAGGACAGGTTGAAGTCTCGTTTTGGTTGGGGACTCACGGTTGTTATCGAACCACCAGAATTGGAAACGCGAGTTGCGATTTTGATGAGAAAGGCGCATGAGTGTAATGTAAACCTACCTAACGAAGTTGCCTTCTTTATGGCTAAGCGTTTAAGATCGAACGTACGAGAATTGGAAGGCGCCCTAAATAGGGTAATTGCTAATGCCAATTTCTCAGGTCGACCTATTACAATTGATTTTGTTAGAGATGCTTTGCGGGATTTACTTGCCTTACAGGACAAGTTAGTTACTATTGAGAATATACAGAAAACAGTGGCAGATTATTATAAAATCAAAGTCGCTGATATACTGTCGAAAAGACGAAGCAGAAGTGTGGCTCGTCCTCGACAAGTTGCGATGGCATTGGCCAAAGAATTAACAAATCACAGCTTACCAGAAATTGGTAACGCATTTGGTGGAAGAGATCATACAACGGTTATCCACGCTGTTCGAAAAGTTGTTCAACTTCGTAACGAAAGTCATGATATAAAAGAAGATTATAAAAACTTAATAAGAACGCTTTCTTCATAATAATTTTAACGAGAAGACACAAATGAAATTTACCATTAGCCGCGAAGGTTTATTACAACCACTTCAACTTGTTTCCGGCGCTGTTGAACGACGTCACACATTACCTATCTTATCGAATGTATTAATTAAAGTTAGTGAGGGAACACTCTGGCTAACGGGTACCGATTTAGAAGTAGAACTTATTTCGAGTGTGAAGTTGTCGGGCACATGTACCGATGGTGAAATAACTGTACCTGCTAAGAAATTAGTAGATATTATTCGCGGTCTAAATGGTGAAAGTAACATCATCTTCGAAGTAGAAGAAAACAAAGCAATCATTAAGTCGGGTAGAGGTAAGTATACCTTGTCGACATTGTCTGCAAGTGATTACCCAAATCTTGAAGATTGGGAAGGTGAAGTTGAGTTCGAAGTTAAGCAATCTGATCTTAAAGGCTTGATTGAAAAAACACATTTCTCAATGGCTCAGCAAGACGTTCGTTATTATTTAAATGGAATGAGTTTAGAGACGGAAGAAAACCTCGTTCGCACAGTTGCAACTGATGGTCACCGTTTAGCATTGTCCACACTTGATTATGAAGCAGCGACATTGCCTGCTCGCCAAGTCATTATTCCACGTAAAGGTGTGTTGGAAATTATCCGTTTAATAGAAGACAACGACACTTTAGTGAAAGTACAGATTGGTAGTAATCATATTCGTATCTTCTCAACTGATTTCATCTTTACCAGTAAGTTAGTCGATGGTCGTTTCCCAGATTACAGACGCGTATTGCCGAAGGGTTCAGACAAAGCAGTTTGGTCTTCTCGCGATTTATTAAAGGCAGCATTTTCACGTGCCATGATCCTTTCGAATGAAAAATTCAAAGGCGTGCGTTTGAATCTTGCAAACGGTGAATTAAAGATCACTGCAAATAACCCAGAGCAAGAACAAGCTGAGGAAGTGGTTGACGTAAACTACGAAGGCGATGAATTAGAAATTGGTTTTAACGTTGCTTACTTAATTGACGTAATGAACGTTTTGAATTCAGAAAATGTCATTATCAATTTATCAGATGCAAATGCGAGTGCGTTGATTCACGCGGAAGGGGATGAGTCAGCTCTATATGTCATCATGCCGATGCGCCTCTAATTAATAAGGGCAATCCCTAGCCTTTATGCATTTATCTTTAGTGCAACTTGCTCAATTTCGTAATTTTGAACAAGTTGCCTTTTCCCCCTGTAAATCTCTCAATATCATTCACGGTGCTAATGGCGCTGGAAAATCATCTATTTTAGAAGCGATTCATCTTCTTGGCTTTGGTCGTTCATTTCGAACCAACAGGCAAAATTCAGTTGTTCAGCATAGTACAGATACTGCGACTGTTTTTAGTAAGTTAATTGACGAAGAGGGAATAGAACAAAAGATTGGTTGTACTAGACATAAGTCAGACGGTTTTGAGTTTAGTATCAATGGGGAAAGGACAAAAAGATTGTCTGATGTAGTTCGAAAAATTCCGATGCAAATCTTCACACCGCAGAGTAGCGATTTGATAATCGGGCAGCCAATGTTACGAAGAAGGTTTGTTGATTGGGCATTGTTTCACGTGAAACATGGTTACTCAGATTTAATGTCAGCATACTCAAAAACGCTTAGTCAACGAAATGCTTTGTTGCGAAATCACCTCAATACTGGAAAAGCGATAGACAGCCAACAGTTCAATTATTGGAGTGAATCACTGTGTGGATATGGCAATCTGATTACAGACGCTAGAAAGACCTATTTGGATGCTATAAATGCACAAGTTGTTGCACTTTATAGTCAATTTATACCTGAGTTCAAGATAGAACTAAGGTATAATAACGGTTGGGATAAAGGGCAGGCTTTAGAAGAATCCCTTAAGTTAAAAGAAAGTCGCGATTTGCAATATGGATACACAACTCTTGGTCCTCATAAGGGTGATATAAAATTCACTGTGAACGGATTAAGCGCCGCTGAAAACTTGTCGAGAGGACAACTCAGAATTTTAGTGTCTATATTGCAAATTGCACAAATGAAGATGTTTTCTTCGTTAAGTAATAAATCTACTATTTACTTAGTAGATGATATTGCTGCGGAGTTGGACGAAAAAACAAGGGAACATTTTTTGGATTTGATACTCGAAACGGATACGCAAGTTTTCGTGACAGCTATTGAAACCTCGCAATTCGAATTCACAAATAAATATAATGATAAAAAAGTGTTTCACGTGGAACATAACCAAGTGAACGAGGAGTAAGAAATGTCAGAACAGAATTACGATTCTTCGAGTATTAAGGTTCTTAAAGGATTAGATGCAGTACGCAAGCGTCCAGGTATGTACATTGGTGATACCGATGATGGTACTGGTTTGCACCACATGGTTTTCGAAGTTGTCGATAACTCTATCGATGAGGCTTTAGCTGGCCATTGCAACGATATCGTAATAAAAATTCATTCTGACCATTCAGTTTCCGTTAGCGATGACGGCCGTGGTATTCCAACTGATATACATGAAGAAGAGGGCGTTTCTGCTGCCGAAGTTATCATGACAGTGCTTCATGCTGGCGGTAAATTTGATGACAACTCTTATAAAGTATCAGGTGGTTTGCATGGTGTTGGTGTTTCAGTTGTAAACGCGCTTTCTAAAAAACTCACCTTGAATATTCGTCGTAACGGTTCTGTTTACGAACAATCATACACGATGGGTGTTCCGGATTCTCCTTTAGAGGAAACGGGTAAAACTGAAAAAACAGGAACGACAATTCGTTTTTGGCCAAGTGAAGAAACATTTACCAACATTGAATATCACTATGATATTTTGGCAAAAAGAGTACGTGAACTTTCCTTCCTAAACTCCGGTGTTTCTATCATATTAGAAGATGAAAGAGATGGCCGTAAAGACCACTTCCATTACGAAGGCGGTATCAGAGCTTTCGTAGAATATCTAAATACAAATAAAACTGTTGTGCACCAGAAAGCATTCTACTTTGAGTTAGAGCGCGAAGATGGTATCGCTGTAGAAGTTGCAATGCAGTGGAACGATGGCTTCCAAGAAAACATCTTCTGCTTTACAAACAACATTCCTCAACGCGATGGTGGAACTCACTTAGCTGGTTTCCGTGGTGCTCTTACTCGTACATTAAATGTGTTTATGGAAAAAGAAGGCTTAAACAAAAAGCATAAAACGAACGCAAGTGGAGACGATGCTCGCGAAGGTTTGACTGCTGTAATTTCTGTTAAAGTCCCTGACCCTAAATTCTCTTCACAGACAAAAGATAAGCTTGTTTCTTCTGAAGTTAAATCAGCAGTAGAAAGTGCGATGGGCGAGCAACTTGCAGACTACTTAATTGAGAACCCAAGTGAAGCGCGTATCATTGTAGGTAAGATTATTGATGCAGCGCGTGCTCGTGAAGCAGCTCGTAAAGCGCGTGAAATGACACGACGCAAAGGCGCATTAGACCTTGCTGGATTGCCAGGTAAACTCGCAGATTGCCAGGAAAAAGATCCGGCTCTTTCTGAGCTATACATAGTGGAAGGGGACTCTGCTGGCGGTTCAGCCAAGCAGGGACGTAATCGTAAAAACCAAGCAATACTGCCGTTGAAAGGTAAAATTCTTAACGTTGAAAAAGCACGTTTCGATAAGATGCTTTCATCGCAAGAAGTTGCGACTCTTATTACAGCTTTAGGTTGTGGCATAGGACGTGATGAATATAACCCTGAGAAACTTCGCTACCATAGCATTATCATCATGACCGATGCTGACGTCGATGGCTCTCACATTCGTACGCTCCTTTTGACTTTCTTCTTCCGTCAAATGCCAGAGTTGATTGAACGTGGTTATATCTATATTGCACAACCACCTTTGTACAAAATTAAGAAAGGTAAACAAGAGCAATACTTAAAAGATGATGAGGCTTACAACAACCTAATCACCTCTATTGCTGTTGATGGCGCTAGCTTATACTTCAGCCCTGAGGCGCCACCTATTAAAGAAGTCAGCCTAGAGAATATGGTTAAGCTTTATCAATCTACGCAAACCATGATCAGTAGAATGCATCGCAGAATGCCTAGCTCTATTTTGAGACAACTTGTTTACTTAGATGTAATGACTATCGAAACACTAGGCGACAAAGAAAAGCTCGCTAAGATTGGTGAAGCTTTAGTTGATAAACTTGGCACTTCTGAAGATGACGGCCAGAGCTTCTCATTCAATGTTAATGCGACTGATAACGGTTTGAATGAACTCGAAATCGTCATGAAGATGCACGGTATTGATTACAGCTACTCATTCACACAAAGCTTCATCGAAAGCGCAGAATATAACAAGATTAGAACCTTGAACGAAACCATTAATGGTTTGATGGAAGAGGGTTCTTACATTCAGCGCGGCGAGAAAACGCTAAAAGTTGATACCTTTGAAGAAGCGTTAGTTTGGTTAATTAAGGAAGCTGAACGTGGTCAATACAAGCAGCGCTATAAAGGTCTAGGTGAGATGAACCCAGAGCAACTTTGGGAAACAACTATGGATCCGAACCAGCGTCGTATGCTTCAAGTTAAAATCGAAGATGCAATTACAGCGGATCAATTGTTCACTACTCTAATGGGTGATCACGTAGAGCCACGCCGCGACTTCATTCAAACGAATGCCTTGAACGTAGAAAACTTAGACGTATAAGTTCTTATTCAAGACAATAGAAGGCGCTCTTTTTAGAGCGTCTTTTTTTTGGATTAAAGAATATACAAACGATTTTAAAAAGTTATGGAGGCATAAGGTCTAAGTAACATAAACCTCACAAAAACCACTAATAATTAACTAACTAAGGGTGTAAACTCGTAAGGTATAGACTAATCGTAAAGCACTTATTAGTAACGAAGCTTCAATAAACTTCCTGTTCGAGATTACATATGATGCATTGCAAAGAAGATATCTGATGAAAACAAAAAGTGTAAAACTACACAAGGTGTCTAGCGCAAGCTCTAAACAATCGAGCTCTCGCAATATACTCAACAAGCTTACATCAGATGAAGTAGCACTAGAAGAACCCCTTAGTGTGGTACTAAGTTCATATTCAGACAAGCTTTGCATTCAGCACGATACTGTAATGACGACGATGCGCACGCCTGGAAACGACAAAGAACTTATAAAAGGTTGGTTAAATACCCAAAACTTTATTCACCATGAGGACATCGAAGAAATCGTTCAAAAGGGGAAGAGCAATCTAAGCGCCATTGTTGCTAAACCGAGTTACCGACTTGATCCTAGCAAGCTGACACGGTTAGCGGCTATATCCTCTTCATGCGGAATATGTAACGACACTGAAATAGAGAATATCCTTCATCATTCGAAGGTAAGCGCCATTAATGGTGTGTCAATTTACTTAAATGATATTCCTAAAATGATAAATAACTTGTTTCAAGAAGGCACTTTGTTTTCGCGAACGGGCGGAAGCCACTCTTGTGCGATATTTCCTATTGAGCAAAGCATAAATAAAGACGAAGCGTGTTCCTTACACATAAAGCCATCTCTAATTAGAATAAGAGAAGACGTTGGCAGACATAACGCGCTCGATAAACTTATCGGATCTTTCCCTATCGATGATCTCAACAACAAAGCCTTATTGCTAAGTGGCAGGGTGAGTGCAGATTTAATGCAAAAAGTAATTTGCTCGGGCATACCTGTTGTAATCGCTATCGGCGCGCCATCTAGTTTAGCCATAGAGCTTGCCGAATCTGCAGGCGTAGTATTGATTGGCTTTCTAAAACAGGATAGTTTCAATGTGTACTCAGGTAGTAAGCAAATTGAAATATTACAGACTTAGTCTGTTTAAAAGTCCATGTAGAAGAACTATGAGCATCAACCATGACTGATAAACCAGATAACAACGTTCAGATATCAAAGCAAAAGCAAGATGCTGCTGGTTTAAAAGCGGTGATCAACGCCTATAAACACGCTGCTACAAAAGTGGGCCCAATCGACGGAAGCAAGCTTTTAATTGAAGTAAACCAAATAGAAGGCTTTGATTGCCCAGGCTGTGCTTGGCCAGATCCTATGGGAAAGAAATCCACATTCTCATTTTGTGAAAACGGGGCGAAAGCGATAGCCGATGAAGCGACCACTAAAAAAGCTGATGAGGCCTTCTTTGCGAACAATAGCATCACATTTCTGAAAACTAAATCTGACCGCTGGTTGAACGAACAAGGTCGTTTAGTAAGCCCTCTATACAAGGCTGAGCGAGCAGATCATTACAAAGTCATAAGTTGGACTGATGCCATAGATTTAATGGCTCATAAGCTTTCTGAGCTCGATAACGCTGACGAAGCGGCTTTTTATACGTCAGGACGAACAAGTAATGAAGCTGCATATCTTTATCAACTCTTTATTCGAACCTTTGGTACAAACAACATGCCAGACTGTTCAAATATGTGCCATGAATCTAGCGGTATCGGATTAGTGGAAACCATTGGTATTGGCAAGGGAACCGTCAGTCTTGATGATTTAGAGTCCAGCGAATGTATATTCATCTTTGGTCAGAACCCCGGTTCAAATCATCCAAGAATGTTAGCTTCTCTGCAGGCTGCTAAGCGACGTAATTGCAAGATAGTGAGTATCAATCCATTAGATGAAGCTGGCTTACAAAAATTCAATAATCCTCAAGAGATATCTGGTTTAGCAGGGCAAGGGACGAAATTGAGGGATCTGCATCTTCCTATCAAAATAAACGGCGATGCAGCCTTTCTAACCGGTTTAGCAAAATTCCTTTTCGAAAAGCACGAGTTAACGAACGACGTGTTAGATGTGGATTTCATTCAAAAATACTGCGAAGGCTTTGAATCTTTCAAGGAACACATAAATACGTTTGTGTGGGAAGATATCACAGAGGCAAGCGGCCTTACAAAGAAACAAATACAAGAAGCGGGCGCTTATCTATTAGAATCAAAGAAGACAATTTTCTGTTGGGCGATGGGGATGACTCAACATAAGAATGCAGTCGCCAATATTCAGTTGATGGCGAACGTTCTTATGCTGCAAGGCAACTTAGGCAAAGCCGGTTCGGGTGTTTGTCCAGTGCGCGGCCATAGTAACGTTCAAGGTGACAGAACGATGGGTATTTGGGAGAACGCGCCTCTTAGTTTTATCAATAAACTTAATGAATATCATAAGCTTAGCCTAAAGTCAGATAAAGGTGTGAATACCATTGAGTGCATAGAGCAAATGCATCAGGAAAAGATTAAGGTTTTCATTGGCTTAGGAGGAAATTTCTACCGCGCAGCGCCAGATCATGACTTTACAGAGAAAGCATTAGCTAATTGTGACTTAACCGTTCAAATCTCTACCAAGCTAAACATGTCTCACCTGTATACCGGTAAAGAAGCCTTAATTTTACCAACATTAGGTAGAACAGAAATTGATCATATCAATCAAAAACTGCAGTTTGTGACGGTTGAAAACTCTATGGGCGTTATACAGACCTCTCACGGTAGAAAGCCGCCAGCGTCAACTGAGCTTAAAAGTGAAGTTGCCATCGTTGGTGAACTAGCATTGAAGCTTTCAGACACGCACACTGAACTAGCAAAAGTTAAGTGGCAAAACTATTTATCAGACTATGCAGAAATAAGGGAAGCGATTTCGAATACGATAGAGGGTTTTGATAATTTCAATGAGCGCATTAACTCAGCGGGCGAGTTCATGTTACCCAATCCAGTGCGTGACCAATTGAAATTTAACACACACAATGGCAAGGCAAACTTCATCCAGCATTCAATTGAATCGGCTAAGGTTAAAGCCAATGAGTTTATCTTGATGACTATCCGCAGCCATGATCAATTCAATACCACTGTTTACACCAATCACGATCGTTATCGAGGGATCAAAGGCACGCGACGAGTGATATTCATTAATAAAAGTGACGCCGAGAAACTAGGATACAGTGAGCTACAAAAAGTAAGTGTTCAAGCGCTTTCTAACAAGCAGAAAGTAGTACATGACTTTATCTTAGTGTTTTACGATATACCGAAGGGATGTATTGCAGGTTACTACCCAGAAACGAATAACCTGATCAGCATTAAAGACTTTGCGCACAAGAGTTTTACACCTGCTTATAAGTCGGTACCTGTGCGCATCGTTGCAGATGAAGAATAGACTTAACTATCAATTGCTTACGTTTAGTTATTAACGGGTGTGATGGTTAACTCAGGCTCATTGTTATCTGAAATATCAAATTCAAACTTAAATTTTCCGGTTTCAGCGGGAACAAACTGAATGTTCTGACTCGTTTGTTCGCAAACCAAATCGACAGAGTCATACAATTCTACTTTTCGCGGCGCGTACTCAAAGCCACAATTAAAATCAGGCCCCCAGTTTGCATCAGCCACTTTGAAATCGTAGGGTTGGCCATCAGCAATTAATTCGATCGTTATGCTGTAAAGCTCTGAATTGACTCGAGTTAACTTAAATTGCTCAGTCGCTTCCCACCAATTAAAAACACCACGTAAATACATATCTTGATAGTTTTTATCCGGTTCGAAACTAATCAAATCTCTTGCAGAACGAGTTGAACAAGCACTTAAACCAATCAGGCAAAGTGCTACCACTGTTAACTTCGTAAACTTATGCATGACTTCGCCCTTATACCGCTAACACTGAAACGTCTGCAACAGACAAGAAAAGCTGTCTGGCTTTACCTACTAATGCAACGCGGTTTGATTTTACTTTTTCGTCCTCAGCCATAATCATGACGTCATCGAAGAAGTTATTCAATGGTGTTTTTAGCACGGTAAGTGACGCTAAGACCTCATCATAAGCCAATCGTTCTATCATGCTATTAACTTGGCCTTGTGCGCTTTCAAGAGCACTAAATAGTACTTTCTCAGCATCTTCACTAAACAATGCAGGGTCGATACTAGGAAGAGCATTAATATCGATATCATTCTTGTTCAAAATATTAGCGACACGTTTATTCGCGGCAACTAGATCGCCAGCACTTTCCATACCCTTGAACGCGGTTACTGCTTTAATTCGAGCATCAAAATCAATAGCCGTACTTGGCTTTTGTGTCATCACGGCGCTAACAACATCACCTGCAATGTCCTGGTCCTGATAGAAGGGCTTGAATCGATCTAATAAGAAAGTGTGCACCTGTGTTGCAGTTTCTGCATTTGACAGTTTGCTGCCATAAATATCTACAACGCTGTCGATCATTTGTTGCAAATCTATCGCTAATTTATTTTCTACTAAGATACGCAAGATACCAATCGCAGAGCGGCGCAGTGCAAACGGGTCTTTATCACCTTTAGGCAGTTTTCCAATACCGAAAATACCCACAAGAGTATCTAGCTTCTCCGCTAAAGAAAGTATGTAACCAGCGCTTGAACTCGGTAGTTTATCTCCAGCAAAACGGGGTAAATACTGCTCTTCAATTGCCAGCGCAACTTCAGCAGCTTCGCCGTCGTGAAGCGCATAGTGATGACCCATAATCCCTTGCACACTTGGGAATTCCATTACCATGTCACTGAGTAAGTCAGCTTTCGATAAAACGGCAGCTCTTGCAGCATGAGTTGAATCAATATCCAAGGTACTCGCGATACTTTGACTTATCGATACTAAGCGCGCAGTTTTTTCCGCAACCGTTCCCAATTCTTTTTGGAATAACACCGTCGATAGTTTTTCAGCTTTTGAAGCCAGCGTGGTTTTCTTATCGGTTTCAAAGAAGAACTTCGCGTCTGATAAACGAGGGCGAATAACTTTCTGATTTCCTTCAATTACCTGAATCGGATCTTTACTTTCAATATTCGATACGAATAAGAAGTTTGAAGAAAGCTGACCATCACTGTCTAACAGTGGCACATACTTTTGGTCATCTTTCATCGTATAAATCAGTGCTTCTTTTGGAACGTCCAAAAACTCAGCTTCAAACTTAGCAGACAAAACAACGGGCCATTCTACAAGTGATGAAATCTCTTCTAGTAAAGCACGATCGTAATCAGGGCTTAAGTCCAGTTCTTTTGCTTTGGCAATCAGTCCGGCTTCAATAGTGTCAGTTCGCTGCGTGTAATCGGCAACAACATACTGTTTGTTTAAAGCACTAGCGTAGTTATCAGCGTGGTCCAAAGTGAAGCGGCGTTCACCATGAAAACGGTGACCAGATAACTGGTTAGCAGACTCTAAATCAAATAGGGACAGCGGCAATACTTCATCACCAAACATAACGCATAGCGTATGCACAGGGCGAATAAATTCTGCGTTTGACGAGCCCCAACGCATTGGTTTAGGGATTGGCAATTTTTTAATCGTAGTTTGCATGACGTCTTGTAGTACGTCTTTTAAGGCTTTGCCTTTTACATCGGCAACATGCAATAGCCATTCACCTTTGTCCGTTTTTAATCGCGATGCCTGCGCGATCTCAATACCGTTACCTCTCGCCCAGCCTTGAGCAGCGCGAGTTGGATTGCCGTCTGCGTCAAATGCAGCAGATACTGCAGGGCCACGTTTTTCAACTTTAGCATCTGGCTGAGTTCCAGCACAGTTGTGTACTACAACCGCTAAACGGCGCGGTGCGGCATACGGCGTAATTGAATCGAATTCGAACCCAGCTTTGCTAAGTTCGTCATGAATGTTTTGTGTGAAACTATCGGATAGCTTTTTTAGTGACTTCGGTGGAAGTTCTTCGGTGCCCAGCTCTATCAATAGGTTTTGTTTAATGACAGTCATTGCCTAGGCCTCCTTCTGCTTGTTACTTGAACTTTGTTTATCACTATCTAAATTCTTACATAGAGGGAAACCAAGCGCTTCACGTGAATCGTAATACATTTCTGCACAAGCCTTGGATAAGGTACGCACGCGCAAAATATAACGCTGTCTCTCAGTAACTGAAATAGCATGTCGAGCATCTAACAAGTTAAATGCATGAGACGCTTTCATCACTTGCTCGTAGGCGGGCAGTGGAAGTTTTGCTTCAATCAGTTTATTGCTCGCTTTTTCACATTCATCAAAGGTTTGGAAAAGGAAATCAACATCTGCATGTTCGAAGTTATAGGCTGATTGTTCTTTTTCGTTTTGTAAGAAAACATCGCCATAAGTGACTGTTCCCATTGGGCCATCAGTCCAAACAAGATCATAAATGCTATCGACGCCTTGAATATACATAGCCAAACGTTCTAAGCCGTATGTGATTTCACCGGTAACAGGTTTGCACTCTAAGCCACCTACTTGTTGGAAGTAAGTAAACTGAGTAACTTCCATACCGTCTAACCAAACTTCCCAACCAAGACCCCAGGCGCCCAAAGTAGGGGATTCCCAGTTGTCTTCTACAAAACGAATGTCATGAACTAAGGTGTCGAAACCAAGCATTTCAAGCGAGCCTAGATACAGCTCCTGAATATTTGCAGGAGAAGGTTTCAACATCACCTGAAACTGGTAGTAGTGCTGTAAACGGTTTGGGTTTTCACCGTAGCGACCGTCGGTAGGACGGCGACAAGGCTGAACATAAGCGCTGCTAATTGGCTCTGGACCCAATGAACGAAGGAAAGTCATTGGATGGAATGTGCCTGCGCCCACTTCCATATCAAGAGGTTGAATAATAACGCATCCTTTAGATGCCCAATAGTCTTGCAATGCTAGGATAAGACCTTGGAAGGTCTTGCTGTCATATTTCTGCATAAGTGCTATGTTCTTCTATGCTCGGTGAATGATATTCAAATAAAAGCTTATTCAAATACGCTAAAAATTAGCCCCACAGTATACCGCCTAGTTAAGTTAATTGGTAACCCTGTAGCCCAGATAATCATTGAGTAATGGCAAAAAGTACGGTTTTTTATTTAATACGCTCTACCTCATTCAATTTTAAGAGGTATCGCGTCGCTAAAGAGTGTGTGTTTCAAGCATACTTTTGGTCAGTAGCATTGCTCAAAAATTAGGGGTAGGCTATAGCAAATGAAGACGCTTTTCTTCTTATTAAGGGAAATGATATGAGCGAGTATGTTGGAAATGACGCAGATTCAAATGAGCTTAGTTGCGCTTGGAAAACCTCTGACCCAGATTATATCGCATATCATAATGAGCATTGGGGGAGGCCGGTTTTAGATAGTCAGGAATTATTCGCAAAACTTTGTTTAGACGGACAGCAGGCTGGTTTAAGCTGGATCACAATATTGCGCAAACAAGCGAATTACGAGAAAGCGTTTTACCAGTTTGACCCACATAAAATTATTCAGATGAATGATGATGATGTTCAGCGACTGATGCAGGACAAGGGAATTGTGCGCAATAAACTGAAGATTAATTCGATTATTAAAAATGCGAAAGCCTACATTGAAATAGAAAAGAACATGCCATTCAGCGCTTACTTATGGCAATTCACCCATTATCAAGTGATTCAAAATACCTGTGCGACGAGCGCGGAGGTGGCTGTTACATCTTCAGAGTCAGATGCAATGGCAAAAGCGCTTAAAAAAGCGGGGTTTAGTTTTGTTGGAAGTACTATCTGTTATGCATTCATGCAAGCGGTGGGCATGGTGAATGATCATCTCACCACTTGCCCTCGCTACGCCGAGTTGCTGGCCCAGCGCGAGCTGGTTGATGAACAATTGCAACTGCTAAGGCCGAAAGTATAAGCCTAGCAAGTGAAAGTCTTTAAGCGTTCAATTTCTTCTTGAATATCGCTCTCAGCTTCGCTTTCGAAGTGTTCACGTAACTTATCCTGTTGTCGTCTTTCTTGCTTACTTAATGCATTACGCTCTTCGTGAGTTGGAAAGTCTTTAACCTTGTCAAACAAGCTGTGCAAATGAGGGTAGATAAGCGAATAATCTGGTATATCCTCAATCGGTAAAGCCTTTAGAAGGCTGCATATTCTAATCGCTCCCTCTGAATAGTTGCATTGCTGTTGCTGCATAGCGAAAGCAATGGTCTGTATGCTTTGCACCATCGATACAATACGTTTGTTTCTCGCGCTTTCTCGGCGATGCTTCTGCTGCTTTAATAGAAACAGCATTTTACCGGCATAAATGCCAAGGGCGATAATAATTATCGCCCCTATCAGTAACAGTATAATTTCAGTCATTGTTCTGCTTAGTCTTTATAGTCATCTATACTAATTGCGTCTAAACCTGAAAGTGGATCATCTTCTTCTTCAATTTCTTCCGAAGCATTAATTTCTAGCATGTCACATAACACCAAATGACGGGCTAATTTGATATCCACATACTCTTGTTCGACTTTTGTAAGTTTCTTCGACTCTTGCTTATCAAGCAGTTGCTGTAATTTTTCATCCGCTTCGATGGCGTCTAGCTCGTGCTTAGGCGTTTTATAAGTTACTTTTTTCTCAGTACTTTGTGTTGTTGCTTTCTTATGACGCATTAAGTCGACAGGCACCTTGCTGCCAATACGCGGATCTTTCTTCGCATTTTGTCTAGCATTCTCTGCGGCTTCTACAACGCTATTGCGAGTACCAGGCTTGTTACCGCTGGTTTTTCTTACACGATCAGACGGTGTGCGTACTACCGGAATAGTGGATTTTGGCACGCCAATCTGGCCGCCCTTTCTTGATTTCTTCTTAGCCATATTTGCCTCTTACTTGTCATGCAGTTTGTCTTTCTTCATAGCGTTTCAAACGCCTATGGCAAAACTACATGTCGATTATGTTGCTTCATTGCTGCGCATTATACCTGAGCCATGGGGCGAATGGATAAATGTTATTGATAATTCTTTTTAGAAGTTGGGAATTTTTTCAGAAAGCCTCGGTCTATATAAGCAGATTGTTGATTAGTTGAGACAATTTATTTGCAAACAGATATGAGTGTAAACAAATAGATGCGCAGTACTGCCAGCTATTGCTCCGTTCCAAGCAATAGCTGGTTAGGTAAAAACATGTTTTTATATAGTACGATTGATTTTTTTAAGAAGTACTTAAGAGAAAGGTAAGTCTATTCGAGAGTAGTGCTCTAGAAAGAAAAAAGGTGATAGCCAAAGCTATCACCTTAATTTAATCAGTGTCTAATGACACCTCTCCCGTATCAGCACATCATGTGCTTTGTTGTTCTTAATGTTACTTTTCTCTTTTTATTATTTTTGACGAAATAGTAACGAACATTGTTCTGGGTCTTCCTGACGCTTTATTATTATTTTGTTTCCGGTCCAACTTGTCTTTGTTGATAGTAGATACTATCGCTAAAACCAAGCCATCCCTGAAAGATGACTAGATAATACGCTAAAAAAATAAATTTACAACTTATTTACAAGTAAAATTTAAATTATTTAATTTAGTGTAATCCGCCCAAGTACTTAGCTAAAATTTCGATTTCTTCATCGCTCAATTTTGCAGCAATATCGCGCATCATTCCGTTAAGATCATTCGCTCTTGTGCCATCTCTAAACATTTTTAATTGGGAAATAGTGTATTCAGCGTGTTGACCACTGATTGCTGGGAAACCAGCTAATCCCATTCCCTTGCCGTCAGGACCATGGCAAGAAATACAAGATGTAAGCCCTGTTTCAGGATTACCACCTCTGTAAAGCGCTTGCCCTGCTTCAATGACATCTTCTGGCGTTTCGCCTGCTTTTTGATCTTGGCTCGCAAAATATGCAGCTAAATCAGCGATGTCTTGGTCAGACAGAGCGGCCGCCATACCATTCATCACAGCATTGTTACGACCTTCTTTACCGCCAGTCATTGACGCTAATCTAAATTCTTTTAATTGCTTTGCCAAATAGCCTTCATGCTGCCCCGCAATTTTCGGGTTCATGGCAATGGCACTATTACCATCAGTGCCGTGACATGCTGAACATGTCAATGATTTTGCTTTCCCAGCCTCTGCATCACCTTCGGCAAACGCAGCAGTGGTCATTCCTAAAGTCAAACAAACAAGCAAACCTAGTTTTTTCATACTTAATCTCTTTATACGGGTGATTAGCAAAGCAACTTTCTCAAAACTGATTCGAGAACGTGGTATTGTACACAAATACTGGCCGAAAAAAACTCTTCCACACGTTTTGTATGGATATAAATCGATGATTGATAACCTATTTACGCAAATAATTGGTTACAATAGGCGAAATATCGGCTTTATTTGAAAAAAATCCAGTTCAACATTCTTCTTTAAAAGTGAAAACATGTCCTATTTTACCAAAGCAACTTTCTTAACTAGTGCTCCAAGCATTGACCATCTAACCAACTCCGATGGAATGGAGGTCGCGTTTGCTGGGCGTTCAAATGCCGGAAAATCAAGTGCGCTGAATAGATTAACCAGACAAAAGGGCCTTGCTAGAACCAGTAAAACCCCTGGAAGAACACAATTAATCAATATGTTCGAATTGGATGAAGAACGCAGGTTAGTTGACTTACCAGGTTATGGTTACGCGAAAGTGCCCTTGGAAATGAAACTTAAATGGCAAAAGTCGCTCGGCGAATACTTGCAAAAGCGTAAATGCCTTAAAGGCTTGGTTGTGTTAATGGACATTCGTCACCCGCTTAAGGATCTCGATCAAAACTTAATTCATTGGGCGGTTGAAGTTAACTTGCCAGTACTTATTTTATTAACTAAGGCAGACAAGCTAAAAGCAGGTAAACGAAAAGCACAATTATTGATGGTGCGCGAAGCTTCAATGGCTTTCTGCGGTGATGTCACAGTAAATGTGTTTTCATCTTTAAATGGTTTGGGTGTTCCAGAGTTAGAGAAAGTGTTATTCAATTGGTTTGATTTAGAGAAGCCAATTAAAGAAGATATTGAACCTGAATAGCATAACCTGAATAGTATAATAAATATCACGACTACACAGTTTAAAAGCCAAGAGGAATAGTGGCTTATTAAAATATTAGTTCGAAAAAAATTAGCTTGAATAATTAAGTACGACGAAAAAGAAAAGCCCCTTCAAAGTGAAGGGGCTAATTTTTTGGGGAGAACACACATATTGTATGACGTGTTGTTTCCCAATTAGTTCAGCAAAGTAGGCAAAAATAAAATAAATTTTTTTGCTCAATAACAAAGGGCCGGATTTGCCTCATTTCCATTGGAAGTATCTGATGAGGCACTAATTGAAAAAACAGATCATGTCTTAATCGGTCGTATTATCGGCGTTGACATGATTGATGGAAACGGCAAACAGATATATGACTTAACAGCTAAAACGGGCCCCAAATCCCCAAATAGTATCAGACTAGTTTTTGTTGTTGATGAGGTATTAGAGACTAATTCAAAAAGTGTTCCTAAAAGACTATTTGTCCCATTGGATAGTTTTATGCATTTTAGTTTCGGTCAAATCAAAGAAGAGTACCCAGAAATAACAGAGCAAAGGCTTTTATTATTATCGGGCAAAAAATTTCAGCCGCCAGTTGCTGGGCATTTTCAGCGCAATTTACAAGACAAAGAATACTACTTGGAGTTGTTTAAAACTAACAAGTCATTCAAGCAGGACAAATAACGGTTGGTTTTTGCTCCTTCATCGCTTATTTTTACCAACTATTATTTGCCTCTTAGTGAGGTGTTATATGCCACAAGGAGTTTAAATGGAATTTGAAATTTGGTACGTATTCATAGGGATTGCAATTCTGCTGAATATTTCAGTTTCTGTATTCTTAATCCGTAGAGATGATTTGGAAACCTTTCAAAAAAGTGCGCAAATTTTGATTGTGTGGTTAATTCCTTTTTTTGCTGCACTCGGCCTATGGATGTTAAGCCGTAGCCAAGATGCCACAGCTAAAGCTCATAAAAGTTTCGGTGGTGGCCCACAAGATAGCAGTGGTGCAGGTTCGGCTGGAGGCGGTGATTAGTGGCATATAACAAGTTTATTAAACATCATTTCGGCCAAAAAAACGGCCTCCACTAGACGCGCAAAAACCGCGCGCCGTCTATAAAAGCGTTAAATATCTAAGAGGATGTTATGAAAAGTATATTTCTTACAATCGGCCTGCTGCTTCTTGCTGGGTGTGCCTCAGTTCCAGCAAATTTTGGAAAACCTTCTGTAGCTTCAAATATAGGTATTGTTCTACTAATAGATGAAACACCAACTTTTATGCACGTTGGCACGACAATATTTAATAACGAAAATTTAGACTCTGCTTCTGAAACAAAATTTAGCAAGATGTTTGGAGATCAGATTTCAGAAATTTTGTCGAGCGGTGGCCATACACCAAAAATCATAGAACCCACAAGTCTATTAGTTAAAGAGCGTGAGTCCCTATTTTCTTACATGTCTAGTAACATTAATTTTAAGGACCTGATTAAAAGTGAATTAAATCAGCTAGCCCACAAGCATGATTTGGAGTACTTGGTTATTGTATACCCAAACTCAGGACCAGCATGGCCAAATTCGTCCGCCTATTTAGCTGGTTATGGCTTATACACTAGATGTGTTTTTGGTTCCTGTAACGCCTATGCTCTGGATTATGTAGGGGCGCGAATTTTTGACGTCAACAATAACTCGTCGTTAAAACCAATGGAATTTAGATTTTTCCAGCAAGAAGAAGTACCAAGTATTGTTGTACCTGACGATGTAAATCAGACTTCCTCTGAAGACATTGATAAAGCTGCTTTGGTTGCAAAAGACAAAATTATTAATCTCATTGAGAAGATGTTAAGAACTTCTGAGTTTATTTAGAACGAAATTTAACAAGGTGCTTAAGTCTTTCGTTGCGCTCACTGGAAGCAAAACACAGTACTGCTTCACATTATCGCATTGCGTTTTGAGTCCTTAGCTTAAAGTTAAGAATCAAAACTTAATTACAGTAAGGAAACTAATGAAAATAATTAAACCAATAGTCTGTTTGCTTTTTCCTCTAGCCTTCTCAGCAAACTCTGTAGCAGAAGATTTTTCTTTTGGTGTAGGTGTTGGAAGTCTATACAGTGGAGTAGGAGTTAATGCCGCATCCCGTTCAGCCACAGATTTAAAGTATCTTTCTGCTGGGTGTGTAAGCTATTCAGACTATGATGGTTCGACCTGCGGAGTGGGAATTGGTTGGATAAAAACAGACTTATTTAATTCTCAAAATACAAAGCATGGCGTTGGAGCATATCTAGGTGTGGTTGGGAGTGAGCGAGTAAGATTTTATGAAGATGAAGCTCTTTATGGTTTAGGACTTGGTTATCACTATTTCTTTAACGGCATTGAACAATCTGGGACTAATCTTGGCGTTTCGTTTGTTGCTGCTGATGCAGAGACAGGCTTCGACAGCGCGATAATGGTCCAAGTCGGCTATCAGTTTTGATACATAATAAACCAATCAACGAACACTCACTTCGTTCGCCAGGACAATTACATGGTGCACCTTGCACTTGCCCGATATTAGGGTGTTAGGTGTTTAGAGAGTTTATATGTCTTTTCTGAGTAAATTATTTCGTTGGGAACGAGGACGGCAAAAGTCAGGCTACGATAAAATGCTATTGTGTGGAGCATTGTGGCCTATTAAATTTGATACATATCTACTCAAATTTGCCGAAGGTAGTGAGATAAAACCGCACACTGATAAGGTAGCATCAGGTAAACATTATCGATTAAATATCGTCATAAAAAACGCTGATGTAGGCGGCGAATTTATTTGTGCTAACCCCATATTTGAAACAAAAAGGATTAAACTATTCCGCCCAGATACTAGCGAACATCAAGTATCTAAAATAGTAAAAGGTAATAGGTATTTGCTTAGCATTGGGTGGGTAAAAAACACCTAACTAGGGTTTTCGAGTCGGACAAATTACAGTTGGCTTTTTGTTCGTGCCTCACTTATTTTAGCCAACTACAATTTGTCCCTTAACAGTGAGTTATTTGCCACAGGATCACTTATGTATACCCTTAAAGCTCTAGGATTTGTGTTTTTACTGATATTGACGCCCTATGTTCAATCCACAGAGCAAACACCAACTCACGTAAATACAGTCGAAAGGTTCGTTGCTGCCTTTAATGCACAAGATAGTGGCGCTATGGCAAGCCTTGTCGCTGATGATATTGAGTGGTTGAGTATCGTAAATAACGAAATCTCTGTTGAGGCTAAAGGTAAAACTAATTTAGTTGAGAGCATGGATGCTTACTTTAAGTCATGTCCAACATGTCGGTCAGAACTTTCTGAGATGATTTCTACTGCTAGCAGAGTAAGTGCAATAGAGCTTGCTAGTTGGCAAGGAAAAAATGCTGCCAGCTCGCAAAGAGCTATTTCTGTATATGAATTTTCAGGCGGCCTGATAACACGCGTTTACTATTTTGCGGCAGAAAAATAAAAGGCACATAATTGAAACATTTGAAAACCCGCTAATAGCGCAAACACGACCAATAGCGGGTTTCACAAAGATGTTCGAGCTTCAAACCTTAATACTAGTTTAAAACTTTGATACGCACTTTCAAATCACGCTAGTGCGCTTCGTCCCAGTTGTTACCAATACCAACATCGACAACTAATGGCACATCAAGCTTCACTGTTTTTTCCATCAAAGATTTAATCTTGGCGACATATTCATCAAGGCGTTCTTCTTTAATTTCAAACACTAATTCATCGTGCACCTGCATGATCATAAGAATATCTTCATCTTGAATATCGTTGATCCAAGCATCGACATCGATCATGGCTTTCTTAATGATATCGGCTGCCGTACCTTGCATCGGCGCATTGATAGCAGCACGCTCAGCCCCATTGCGGCGCATCGCATTGCTGGCTTTGATATCTGGCAAATACAAGCGACGGTCGAATACCGTACTAACGTAACCTTTTTGTTTGGCACTTTCTCTTGTCGATTCCATATAGCTCAATACGCCAGGGTAACGCTCAAAGTATAAATCCATGTATTGCTGAGCATCATAGCGCGAAATATTAAGTTGCTTCGAGAGACCGAATGCCGACATGCCATATATCAACCCGAAGTTGATAGCTTTGGCACTACGACGTTCGTTCACCGACACCTCATTCAAGGGAACATCAAATACTTCCGCGGCAGTTGCGCTGTGAATATCTTTTCCTGAAGAGAATGCGCTAACTAAGCCATTATCTTTACTTAAGTGCGCCATAATCCGTAATTCAATTTGGCTGTAATCGGCAGCCACGACTTTATACCCAGGGCGTGCAATAAAAGCTTGGCGAACTTGCCTGCCTTCAGGGGTACGAATTGGAATATTTTGTAAGTTAGGATCTGTGGATGATAATCGACCTGTCGCAGTAATTGCTTGGTGATATGAAGTATGCACGCGGCCAGTGCGATGATGGATCATCTTAGGTAATTTTTCAGTGTAGGTATTTTTGAGTTTCGTTAAGCCTCTATATTCCATGATCATCTTCGGAAGTTCGTATTCCAAGGCAAGCTCTTGTAAAACTTCTTCAGAAGTCGACGGTGCACCTTTCGGCGTTTTCTTCACTACCGGCAAACTCATTTTTTCAAAAAGTATGTGCTGCAGTTGCTTCGTTGAACCTAAGTTAAACGACTCTCCAGCTAACTCGTGAACTTCGTTTTCTAGCTCCATGATACGAGCGGCTAGTGTTTGGCTTTGCTGACCTAAAAGTTGACTATCAATCAATACGCCGTTTTGTTCCATTTTTGCCAACACTGATGAAAGGGGGACTTCAATGTCGTTTAGAACCGAGGGTAAAGCGCCTTTATCTTTTAGTAACATTTGCAATGCTTCGTGCAAGCGCAATGTTACGTCTGCATCTTCTGCCGCATAAGGAGCGGCTTCTTCTAATGCAATTTGATTGAAGGTGATCTGCTTGGCACCTTTACCTGCGATATCTTCAAAATGAATGGTGTTGTGGCCCAAATATTTTAGAGACAAGCTGTCCATGTCGTGTCTAGTTGCAACGCTGTTTAATACGTACGATGCCAGCATAGTGTCTGACAATATGCCTTGCAATTTAATGTTGTAGTTAGCTAAAACGTTCTTATCGTACTTAATATGCTGACCAATTTTCTTCGCTGCTTTATCTTCAAGGATGGGTTTTAGCTGTGTTAGTACTTCATCGCGATCAAGTTGCTCTGGAGCGCCCGCGTAATCATGACCGACGGGAATGTAACAGGCTTCGTTTTCTGCTGTTGAGAACGAAAGTCCAACCAACTCAGCTTGCATGTAGTCGATACTCGTTGTCTCTGTATCAACCGCGTAATAATCTGCTGCGTTGATTTTTGCTATCCACTCATCGAGTTGAGATTGTGTTAAAACAACGTCATATTTGGATCTATCAAAAGCTTGTGTTGCAGCACTCTCGATCTGCTCGCCGTTGTTCGCTGATTCTTCACCATCCGTTGTCATTGGTTTACTTGCAGCATTCGCATTCGTAACACTGCCGTCACTCACTTCAGCCAACCAACGTTTAAATTCGTACTCAGCGAACAGAGTTTGCAGAGCGGGTTTATCCATTTCACCCATGTTTAATGTCGTCGGCTCGTACTCAAGTTTTAACTCACACTCGATTGTTGCGAGTTCATACGACAACATCGCTTGTTCTTCATACTGAGCCATTTTTGCGCCCATCGTTTTCGCGCCACGGAACTCAAGACTGGCGATCTTATCAAGGTTTGCATAAATCTCTTTTAAGCCACCGATGCCATTTAACATCGCAACAGCGCTTTTATCACCCACACCCGGAATACCAGGAATGTTATCTACTTTGTCGCCTTTCATTGCGAGGTAGTCGATGATGAGCTCTGCAGGGACACCAAACTTTTCGACTACACGGGCTTTATCCATAGCAGTGTTGGTCATTGTGTTAATAAGTGTAACGTGATCATCAACCAGTTGCGCCATGTCTTTGTCGCCGGTGCTAATCACACATTCGATGCCTTGCGCAGAGGCTTGGTGAGCGAGAGTACCGATAACATCATCGGCTTCAACGCCGTCTTCCACAATAATGGGAAAACCCATCGCTTTCACAATTTCATGTAAGGGTGCTATTTGTGAACGAAGCTCGTCAGGCATAGGCGGACGATTAGCTTTATATTCTTTATAAATATCATCACGAAATGTTTTACCTTTCGCATCAAATACTACCGCGATATGGCTTGGCTTATAGGTGCTCATTAGGCTGCGGAGCATATTTACTACGCCATAAATAGCTCCAGTATCTTGCCCTTTTGAGTTCGTAAGAGGCGGGAGGCCGTGGAACGCTCTAAATAGGTAAGAGGAACCGTCAACTAGGACTAGTGGGCTTGTTGATTGTTTTTCCATCATCTGCTCGTATTAATACTTTATAGAATGGAGAATGCCATATTTATTGGCTTGTAGCCACAAATTGCTTTTTATAAAACCTGTGGATAAGTCTGTGGTTAAATTGATGGAGGCGCACTTCATCGTACCTTTCCTAGTTAAAGGAAACGCATTCCGTATGAGGGCTAACTACAATAATTGATGAGGAAAATCTGAATCCTGTTATTATTTTTATTCCCTTGTGCACTTTGCTTGCACTATTTCTTTTTAAAACCTCTTTGAAGAAGTTTGCGACTAGCATTTTCTACCAGTCAAAGGTTACTTGCTGCTTAAGGAAAGCTCGATAGCTCGAGAAAAGAGCGACTAAAGTAACCGCTAAAATCTAACACAAAATGAGCTATTTCCAAGCATTATTTTCAACTAATTTAATTGTTCAATGAGAACAAGAAGTTACTAAAAAATGAAAATATTGGCACTATTTTGGCAACGTATTTGGCAGCGTATTGACTCTGCCACTATCTCATTTTCAAAATTTCAGAGAGTAATTCTTTAGAATTTGGAGAAATAAATTGGATCTCAGTCCGATTCAATTTACCATCGCTTATAAGGTGCTCTAGCTTACTCATTATTAAGTGAATTTCATTCACCAAGAGCACATTATTATAAGATCTTGAAAGACCCTGCGAAAGCATTCCTTAAGTTGGCGTTTTTTAAGTTTTGCCTTGTAATAAGCAAGTAATAACAAAAAGGCATAGTGTAAATGCAATACCGCGCCATCATTCGTATTTTAGGACTACTCGTCGCTCTATTCAGTGTAACGATGATCCCTCCTGCATTGATTTCTCTTATTTATGGCGATGGCAGTGGCTTGGCTTTCGTCCTTGCTTTTGTTCTCTCAATTCTTACAGGCATTGCCTTTTGGTATCCAAACCGTCGCTCGCGTGCAGACCTTAGAGCAAAAGAAGGCTTCCTAATAGTCGTGCTATTTTGGACGGTACTGGCGTCGTTTGGTGCGCTTCCTTTCTTACTCCTTGAACAACCGCAGATGAGTCTTACTGACGCTATGTTTGAGGCCTTTTCAGGCTTAACCACTACCGGTGCGACGGTCATTGAAGGGATCGAATATTTACCTAAAGCGGTGCAATTTTATCGACAACAACTGCAATGGCTAGGCGGCATGGGTATTATCGTGTTGGCTGTGGCAATCCTACCTATATTAGGTGTAGGTGGTATGCAGCTATATCGTGCGGAAACTCCAGGACCAGTTAAAGACTCAAAAATGACGCCGCGTATCGCCGATACGGCTAAGCACTTATGGTACATCTATTTGTCGCTTACTACCGCTTGTACTGTTGCATATTGGATTGCCGGTATGAACTTATTTGACGCGGTCTGTCATGCATTCTCAACTATCGCTATTGGCGGTTTTTCTACTTATGATGCGAGCTTAGGCTATTTTAATAGCGTCGCCGTAAATGTGGTGTGTGTTGTTTTCTTGTGGATCGCTGCACTTAACTTCTCATTACACTATGCAGCTGTATCTGGGCGGAACATTCGAAACTACTTTAAAGATCCAGAATGCAAAGCCTTCTTTACGATCCAGCTAAGCTTGGTCACGCTATGCTTCTTGGTACTCGTTTATCATACCGTCTATGAATCTGCTGAAATGGCACTCGATCAGGCATTGATTCAAGCCGTATCTATTAGCACGACGGCAGGTTTTGCTACCACTGATTTTTCCTCATGGCCCGCATTCTTGCCGATCATTTTGATATTCTCTAGTTTCATTGGTGGCTGCGCAGGTTCAACAGGTGGTGGCCTCAAAGTTATTCGTGTTTTCCTCCTGTTCTTACAAGGAAAGCGTGAAGTCGATAGGCTTATTCATCCAAAAGCCGTTTATGCAGTTAAGCTGGGCGATCGTGCAATGCCAGAACGTGTGGTTGAAGCGGTATGGGGGTTCTTTTCTGCCTATGCGATTGTGTTTGTTGTTATTATGATTGCGCTCATCGCTACAGGAATGGATGATATAACGGCCTTCTCAGCTACGGCAGCAACCCTAAATAACTTAGGTCCAGGTCTCGGCGCTGTTGCTGGTACATATGCAGATGTAGCTGATGCAGGAAAGTGGTTGTTAGTAACTGCGATGCTATTTGGTCGACTCGAAATATTCTCTTTATTAGTTTTGTTTTCGCCGACTTTTTGGAGAAGTTAAGGCCTATTGGCTCTTTAGTATTTCGCTAAGACAGAGTGAATCTAATCTCTCTCGCTATGTTTATCCCCCATTAACTAAGTGTTTTAGACTGGGGGACTGCTCTTAAACTGTCATGACTTGATTGCGTCGTTAAACATTTCACTACTAGATTTAATTGCCATCGGCCTTGATACCTAGCTCTTCTTCCAATATTTGTGCGGCAAAATTTACGCCAGCGAGGCTATTAATTCTCCAAACACCTTGTTCTTTGATAAACTTCCACTTTCTATAGATATCATCGTCAGCATGATTGCTTTTATTTTTTATTGCGGCTGTTAGTTTAACGCGAACCGACGACTCAACACCTTCTTTAATGTTGTGGAATTTGCCAAAGTCTTTCACGCTTAAAGTCAATTCCCTGCAGGAGGCTTGTGTGACAGAGGTATATAATTTCTTGAGTTCAGCCGATTGCATTATTGCTTCTTGGCCTTTTGAGGAAAACATTTGTTGACTGGCTTCAACGTCACAGCTATTTACTGCAGTCAAATATGCGTCAATGATTGGACTAAAATTATCCTTAATAAAAGTATCTTCTTTTTGTCTCTCTTCGGCCAGCTCCTTTTCGTACTCATAATCCATATAAACGATAAATGAACCAGCAACTAAAACCAAAAACAAAGCAACCAGACCTACAATTTTTAAAACCTTCAAAGTCTCTCCTTAGATAAATATATAATTTTCAATATGATAGCTACAATCTACCGTTTCATGTTTGTAGAGGCAAGTAAATAAAATTATGAGAGATAAAGAGTAGATTGTAAGTGAAGTTGTTATCTATCTGGTTGGTTCATACCTTGATTGAGGAGATTCCTTCCTGAGAAGGAAAGACGATGTGGTGGTTCTAAAACGAAGGAAATACGAGTGGGTAGTTCTCAAACAAAGTAAAACTAGCGCCAACTAAATTAATAGCAACTACCCAAAAAACAATGCGCTAGGTTGGAACAATTTCTCGACGTCCCAAATAAACTTCTTATCGACTAAGAACAAGATAACGTGGTCATTGGCTTTTATCACAGTATCGCTGTGAGCAATAATAACTTCATCTTCACGCACAATCGCGCCAATGGTTGTGCCTGGTGGTAATCGTATTTCTTGTATTTGTTTGCCAACTACTTTGGACGTGCTTTCATCGCCGTGCGCGATTGCTTCGATGGCTTCCGCGGCACCTCTTCGCAATGAGTAAACGTTGACGATATCGCCACGACGAACATGAGTTAGAAGGGCGGATATTGTTGCTTGTTGCGGTGAAAAGGCAATATCAATCTCGCCACCTTGCACTAAGTCTACGTATGCACTTCGCTGAATGAGCACCATCGCTTTCGCGGCTCCCATTCGCTTAGCTAACATCGCAGACATAATATTCGCTTCATCGTCATTGGTAACAGCGATAAAAGCGTCGACTTGTTCTACGTTCTCTTCACTTAACAAGCTTGAATCTGACGCATCGCCATGGAATACAATCGTTTTGCCAAGCATGGTCGAAAGCTCTTTCGCCCGTTCTGCGTTATATTCAATTAGTTTAACGTTGTGCTTATTCTCAAGTCGTTTCGCAAGCCCAGCGCCAATTAAACCACCACCGGCAATCATAATACGTTTGTAACTCGACTCGAGCTTTTGCAGTTCACTCATTACCGCACGAATATGTTTGGTATCGGCTATGAAGAAGACTTCGTCATCAGCTTCAATCACGGTGGAACCAAGCGGGCGAATCGGCTTGCCACGACGATATATCGCCGCGACTCGGGTATCCACATTCGGCATATGTTCTTTTAACGCCGACAATGCATGCCCAACAAGTAAACCACCATAATAAGCTCTTACTGCTACTAAGCTGGCTTTGCCGTCAGCGAATTCAACTACTTGTAAGGCACCAGGGTAATCGATTAAGCGCTTTATTGCTTTGGTAACGAGTTGTTCCGGCGCAATGAGGTGATCAACTGGAATATCGTTATGTTTGAATAGGTGTTCTTGATAAATAATGTATTGTTCCGAGCGTACGCGGGCTATTTTTGTAGGCGTCTTGAATAGGCTAAATGCCACTTGGCAGGCCATCATGTTGCTTTCATCGCTATTGGTCACCGCGATAAGCATGTCGGCATCAGCAGCGCCTGCTTTTTTTAACACGTCAGGATGTGAGCCCACGCCACATACAACCTGTAAGTCGAGTCTGTCTTGGAGGTTTCGCAATGTATCCATATCTTGATCGATAATGGTAATTTCGTTCTTTTCGCCAACTAAGTTTTCGGCTAATGTGCCGCCAACTTGTCCTGCGCCTATGATGATGATTTTCATTGCTTTATTTCCTGATGCCAGAATGACTCGAACACGTAAATTTTAAGCTCAAGTATCAAGACTTTAGCAGTCTTGCATAATAGAAACCATCCATTTGTGCTTGCCCTGGCAATATTTGTAAGCCTGGGCATTCTGGTGTGTCATTTTCATGTAAGGGCACTAAACTGGCATCTGCTTGTGTCGCTAAAAAAGCGGCGATTTGTTGTTCATTTTCTTGTTTTAATATTGAACAAGTTGCGTATAACAATGTGCCACCGGGCTTAAGACGTTGCCAAATTTGCGCCAGAATCACTTTTTGTAGTGCCACTGTGTTTTCGATGTCAGTGGCTTTTCTCAACCAACGTATATCGGGGTGGCGACGGATAACGCCAGTGGCGGAGCAGGGCGCATCCAATAAAATACGATCGTACTGTTTATCTTTTAATACGCGATTCAAGACCTCTTCACTTGAGGCATCAACCACATACAAGTTTAATTTGTCACCAAAACTCTGGTCGTGACCTAAGCGCTGCATGTTCTCATCAACGCGCTCAAGACGCTGACCATCGCTATCTATCGCATCTAAGCTTGCTAGCTTTGCTTGGCTCTCTAGAATGTGAGCGGTTTTCCCACCTGGTGCTGCGCAACAATCTAATACATCGTCGCCAGGCTGCACATCCAATAATTCGGCAGCAAGCTGTGCCGCCAAATCTTGCACCGCAAACAAACCCTCATCGAAACCGGGCAAAGCGGTAATATCAGTGCGCTTAATCAGTTTCAATGCGTGAGTTGCATTCACGTCCAATAAATTTAGTGGTTCTACGCCATTATCAACTGCTTCATATTCAATACCTTGGGCATCGAGTTTCGCTGTGTAATTTAGCGTGCTGCCTTTAGCGGCGTTAACGCGCAACCATAAAGGAGGGCGTGCGTTAATTTGCTCAGCAATCTCGGCGACCTGATCTGGATAATGTTGCAATAGTTGCTTGTGTAACCATTTAGGCAAACCAACTTGAATGTGCGGGACATCAATTTCTTGTTCGGCTAAATTTTCTCGTTGAAAATTTCGTAAATTAGCATTAACCAAGCCTTTCAAACGGTGTTGGCCTAATGCGGCACAAGCTTCAACCGTTTCTGAAACGGCTGCGTGTTCTGAGGTGCGGGTAAAAACGAGCTGATAAAAACCGAGCATGATCAGATGTTCAACAATTTTCTGCTCGCCTTTTAATGGTTTACTTAAAAGTTGGCGCAACCAATATTGCAACTTTGGCAGTTCGCGTAAGCAACCAAATACCATTTCTTGTAGCCATGCGTTGTCTTTTCCTTCATGGCGATCAAAAACTTTGGGCATAACTTCGCGTGAAGATTTACCATGTTCTAATATCTGAAATAACACCCAAGCAGCATCGGCTCGCATGTGTGGTCGATGGCTTAATTGGTAGGCGCTTTTTGTTTTATTTTTATAGCCTAATTTTGAAGGTGCTTTTTTATTTTTGTTAGAAGGCTTCATGCTATACGATGACCAACAACGAACATATCTGGTTTCCCATTAATAATATCGCTAACTGCTTGCGCTTTTTTGCCAGGGATTTGGATGAGAGTTAGTAGTAAATTATGCTCGCCTGTTGCCACTTCAATGCCGTTTTTATCTACATTCACAATTGTGCCGGCAGGAAGTTCTTCGAACGATTCTAATACTTCAACTTGCCACACTTTGATTGATTCATCTCCATACGCAAACCATACAACAGGCCATGGATTAAAGGCTCTAACATTTCGAGCGAGTTGATGAGCACTTAATGTCCAATCAATACGCGCTTCTTCTTTGGATAGTTTGTGCGCGTATGTTGCCTCTTCGTCGTTTTGCACCGACGGTGTTAAGTTTTCAAGATTGTCTAGTGTTTCAATTAGTGCTTCAGGACCTAATTCGGCGAGATCGTCATACAAACTTGCACTGGTTGCTGCTCCAGTGATGGCCATGCTTTTTTCTAATAATACTGCGCCGGTATCAAGCCCTTCATCCATTTGCATAATACTAATGCCGGTAAATTTATCACCTGCCCATATTGCACGCTGAATCGGAGCGGCCCCTCGCCATTTCGGCAAAAGTGATCCATGCACATTCAAGCAACCGAGTTTAGGTGTTTCTAGTACCGCTTTTGGTAGGATAAGACCGTAAGCTACAACAATCATTATGTCAGCGTTTAGCGCTTTGAGTTCTTCTTGCGCTTCTGCATTTTTCAATGACGCTGGCTGAAAAACGGGACTATTGTTTTCAAGTGCTAAGGTCTTCACTGCGCTTGGCATTAACTTTTTACCACGACCCGCTGGACGATCAGGCTGAGTATAAACAGCAACGACATTATGTTCACTAGCGTATAGCGCGGCTAAGTGTTTTGCAGCGAAGTCGGGTGTACCAGCAAAGATAATATTCAATGAATTAGCCAATGTATTCTCGTCCTTAAAACTAAAGTCAATGGAGCGTTAATAAGCTATGCAACAGAGTTTAGGTCTAAACCTAGAGCTTTGCCGCCAATTTAGCTTCTTTCTCAAGCTTCTTTTTGATTCGATCACGTTTCAGGGTAGACAGATAATCAACAAAGAGTTTGCCCTTTAAATGATCGAGTTCGTGCTGAATGCAAACAGCAAGTAAACCATCGGCCTCTAGCTCAAAAGGTTTACCGTCGCGATCCAGTGCTTTTACCGTGACTTTTTCAGCTCTATCTACTTTGGCGTAATTATTTGGAACAGACAAACAACCTTCTTCGCTAATGGTAGAACCTTCCATTTTCGTTATCTCTGGATTAATAAAAACCCTCGGTTCGTTTTGTTCTTCAGAAACATCCATCACCACAACACGCTTGTGAACGTCAATTTGTGTTGCTGCTAAACCAATACCTTTTTCGTCTTTCATGGTATCGAACATGTCGTCCACCAGCGTCTGAATTTCGCTGTTCACTTCCTCTACAGGCGTTGCTACAGTGCGTAGTCTCTCGTCTGGAAAGGTTAATACAGTTCTTACTGTCATTGTTAAAACCACTCATCTAGTCAGTATTAAAAAATATACTATTAATGCAGAATAGTTATTTAAACCTTGCATAATTTGTCTATTCTACCGCATAAGCCAAAGTCTGTGGACTAGATATGGGGTTAATTTTCTGAAAAATAAACCGATAACTATATAAATAGACCTAAAATTAATGTGTCTGTGGCAAAACTAGCCCGAAGTACAGGCGACTCACGAGCACACCAAGAGTAGTATAAGAATGACTATGATTAAAAAACTTTCGATGCTGGGCCTCATTGTTTTCGGGACGTTTATGATAAACGTTAAGTCAGCATTGGCGGATATTATCAATATTAAAACTGATGCTCCGCAAACCTATGTCGTCAAAAAGGGCGATACTTTGTGGGATATCTCGAATTTGTTTCTGGACCAACCTTGGCTATGGCCAGAGCTTTGGCGCAACAATACGCAAATCGAAAACCCGCACTTGATTTATCCGGGCGATGTTTTGCGTTTACGTTATGTCGATGGCCAGCCTGTTATGGAAATTGTGCGTGACAAGCCTAAGCTTTCTTTATCACCTGAGTCAGTTACAAAAACAAAGCCATCTCCTATTGGTGTATTACCTTGGAAGGCGCTTGGCCCATACTTTAGAAATGACAGTATTGTTGCTGTTGATACATATAACGACTTACCTCAGTTATTAGGTAATAACGACGGAGCAACAACCTTTGTCGCGAAAGATTTTGTATTGAGCCATAAGCCAATGAGCACGGATACGAATTACACCATTATTCGCAAGAGTAAGTTGTTAAAAGATACAGAAGGCAATGAATTGGGTTATCAAATTCGCAACATTGGCGAAGTTGAACTAATGAAGTCGGGTTCAGGAAATCAACAAATTGTTAGAGTTATTAAGAGTAATCGTGAAGCGCGTCAAGGCGATAAATTACATCCAGTTGAAGTGTTTGATAATTCCGATTTGATTTTGAAGGCTTCTACGGATCAAATAGGACGTATTATTGCTAATATCGAAGATCGTTCACTCATTGGAAAACGCGATGTAGTAGTCATTTCATTAGGTTCATCAGAAGTTGAACCGGGCACAATCATGGGCATATATGCTCAAGGGCCGACTATTTTAGACGGTGAGAAACCTAAATATCAATTGGGTATGAGCCCGATTAAAGAAGCATTCAGCGGTTCCGATCGTGTTGAACAACCCGCATTCAAAATTGGCGAGTTGGTAATATTCAAAACGTTCGAAAATGCCAGTTACGCTTGGGTTACAGAAGCTGAAAGGCATATGAAAGGCGGTGAGTATTTAGGGAAACCTTAATCACTTTTCTTTCATGCAGAAATAAGAAAACAAGTAGCCTAGGCTACTTGTTTTGTTTTAAGCCCTAAATAAAAAACCAAGGAAGGTTTGCATGATCACATCAGAAGAAGAAATCCGCTATTGGCTTGCGTTAACAGCCATCCCAAATGTAGGTATTAAGGGCTTATTAAAAACAGCCCAAACTTACAATACAACCTTATCAAACTTATTAAATGTTAAGTCGGAGGAGCTCGAAGCATTGGGCTGGCAAAGTGAACAAATTGCCTGCCTGCGCGAAGCTCACCCCTTCACACAAAAATGTATGACTTGGCTTAATGGCGACAGTCAACGCGGTATCATCACCTATGATTGCAATGAATATCCTGAGCAGCTTAAACAAATAGCTCAAGCACCATTGTTAATGTTTACCGATGGCGACCATCGCTTATTACAACAAGCACAATTAGCCGTGGTTGGTAGTCGGGGACCAACACACAGCGGTTTAACGAATACAAACATGCTTTTAAGTGAAGTACTGATGCAGTCACCTCTTGTCATTACCAGCGGTCTGGCATTAGGGATTGATGCACAAAGCCATCAAACAGCACTCGCATTTAGTCAAGAGGAAGGGCTGGGCAGAACTATCGCAGTGCTTGGGAATGGTATTGATGTTGTTTATCCGAAAAGGCATGCGCACTTGTATGAGAAAATTCGTCAGAACGGTCTATTACTTAGCGAATTCCCACCTAGTGTTTTGCCTTCACCAAAGTTGTTCCCGCGCAGAAATAGGATCATAAGCGGTTTGAGCTTAGGTACGCTTGTAAGCGAAGCTCGCATTAAGAGTGGCTCGTTAGTAACAGCCAAATATGCCCTTGAACAGGGAAGAGAAGTCTTCGCCATGCCAAGCAATATTAATAACAAACAAGCAGAAGGTTGCCATTGGTTAATCAAGCAGGGGGCAAAACTGACTGAATGTGCTCAAGATATCTTCGATGAGTTGCCGGAATTATCGATAAAAACAGTACAAAAACAGGAGGCTGAAAAAAAACCAAAACAAAACTTGGCAAGCCCAAGATTGTTAGATAGTGTAGGAGATACATCTAATCAAGACGTCGTTTGCAAGCCAGAGCATTATGATGAAAAAGACGATTCATCATTGCTTTTACAAGCGGTCGATTTTGATATCACTCCAATAGATGTTATTGCTAAGCGCACCGGACAATCAGTTTCCACATTATTTGTCCAGTTACTAGAATATGAGCTGCGCGGGTTTGTAACTTCTACGTCTGAAGGTTACCTTAAATTGAGGGGCTAAATATGTTTGATATCCTCATGTACTTGTTCGAAAACCTTGTACACAGTGGGAGCGAGTTTAGAGTCGACCATGACGAATTGGCCGATGAATTGGTTCGCGCAGGTTTTCATCACGACGAAATCTACAAAGCACTTGCTTGGGTTGAAAAACTTGCAGCCTTAAAAGAAACCGATTCCACACCTTACTTGTCTCGAGTGACGGTGCCTAACAGTACCAGAGTATATACGCCAGAAGAACAAATGCGTCTTGATGTGCAGTGCCGAGGCTTTCTCATTTTCTTGGAACAAGTAAAAGTCCTAGATATCAGCACGCGAGAAATGGTGATTGATCGCACAATGGAAATCGAATCCAAAGAATTCTGCTTAGAAGATCTAAAGTGGGTCATTCTAATGGTCTTATTTAATGTGCCTGGTAAAGAATGGGCTTATGAACAAATGGAAGATCTTTTGTTTGAAGTTCAGGAAGGTCCTCTGCATTAATAATGGCTAAAATTGATCACTCCTTATTTTCTGCCGATCAACATGCTTTAGATGAAGCCTACGGAAAGTGCCCTGAATGCGAGGGCCAACTAGTTTTAAAGCATGCGAACAAATCGTCGTTCCTAGCTTGTCAAAATTACCCCACATGCAAACACACCCAGCATTTACACAAAAACGATGTCACCATACTCAAAGTTATGGAAGGCACTGCTTGTCCTGAATGTGGGCAAGACTTAGCGGTGAAGAAAGGTCGTTACGGCATGTTTATTGGCTGCACCGGCTTTCCAGATTGTCACTTTATCGCCACTAGAGATATGGTTACGAAAGATGGCGTTGTTAAAAGTAGTTCAGACACGTCAGCAGATCATGACAGCATGAAAAATTCGGTTAAATTAAGCTGCCCAAAATGCAAGCATGGCAACTTAGTTAAACGTCAGAATAAATACGGCAAATATTTTTATGCGTGTGACGATTATCCAAAGTGCAAATATATGTTAAATTCCGCGCCTGTAAATACTGCTTGTGAAAGCTGTGCATGGAGAGTGATGGTGTTAGTGGATAAAAATCATCCTGAGAAGGGCTTGATTTGTCCACAAGTGAACTGTCAGCACAAACAAGCACTATAATCCTTATTAACAATTCAAGTTTCTATTTATTGAGGTTACTTCATGCAGGCCTTTGAGCATGCTTTTCGTCATCAACAATGTTTCGCATATCCTACCGAGGCGGTCTTCGGTTTAGGTTGTGACCCACTTTCAGAAGTTGCTATGCTAGAAATACTGCGTTTAAAATCCCGTCCTGTCGAAAAGGGCGTTATTCTTATTGCCGGTGACTTTGAGCAACTCAGACCTTTCGTGCATATTGAGAAAACACCGCCTGCGCATCAACAAAAAATATTCAATTCTTGGCCTGGTCCCACAACGTGGTTACTACCAAAAAGTAATTTAACGCCAAGCTGGATTAGTGGCGATTCTGAGCTAGTTGCAGTGCGAGTAACAGACCACTCTTTAGTGAAAAAAATGTGTCAGCGAGTGAATAGCCCGATGGTATCCACTAGTGCAAACCCTGCAGGCGCCGAACCAGCGCGCACAAGTCAGGAAGTGCGTTCCTATTTTGGCGATGAGCTTTTGATAGTCGATGGCAGTTTAGGAAAGCAACACACACCGAGTGTCATTATTAATGGACTCAATCTTCAAACCTTGAGAGCATAACGCCTCATGAAGTATACAAGAATGGTTTCACCCCTATGATAAAGCAGCAACAAATTGATGAAGTTAAAGCCTTTTTACTCAAGTTACAGGACGATATTTGTCAAACCTTAGAGTTGGCTGATGGCAAAGGTAGTTTTCATCAAGATGAATGGGTGCGCGAACAAGGTGGCGGTGGCCGTTCAAGAGTGTTGACTAACGGTGCAGCGATAGAACAGGGAGGTGTTAACTTTTCTCATGTTTATGGCGATCAGATGCCAGCATCCGCAACTGCTTCAAGACCTGAATTAGCTGGGCGTCACTTTCAAGCCATGGGTGTGTCATTGGTTATTCATCCTCACAACCCTTATGCACCTACCTCTCATGCAAATGTGCGCTTCTTTATTGCTGAAAGAGAAGGGGCTGATCCTATTTGGTGGTTTGGTGGCGGATTTGATTTAACGCCGTCGTTTGCCTTTAAGGACGACTGCGTACATTGGCATAAGGTAAGTAAAAACATCTGCGACCCTTATGGTGAAGATGTTTATGCTCGGTATAAAAAGTGGTGTGATGATTATTTTTATTTAAAGCACCGTAATGAAACTCGCGGTGTCGGCGGCTTATTCTTTGACGATCTAAATGCAGAAGGCTTTGATAAAAGCTTTAGTTTCATGCAAGACGTTGGTAATGGTTTCTTAGATGCTTACGTGCCTATTCTTGAAGCGCGAAAAAACATGCCCTTCACCCAGCGAGAGCGCGATTTCCAACTTTATCGTCGAGGCAGATACGTTGAGTTTAATCTAGTTTATGACCGAGGCACTTTGTTTGGTTTGCAAACCGGAGGAAGAACGGAGTCGATTCTAATGTCGATGCCACCTTTAGCGCGTTGGGAATATAACTACCAACCTTCGCCCGATTCACCTGAAGGTAAAATTCAAGCATTTCTTAAACCAAGAGATTGGTTGAACGAATAAGGCAAGCACCTCAGACACCCCACTTTTTTGATTCAGATCAAGCGAAAGATAAGCAATTGAGTCCTATTTCTAATCTTTAATCCAGATCAATATTTTTAATTTTTCTCGCCCTAAGATAAGCCCTATTCAAGGCGTTTGTCTTAACAGTTTATCCATTTATCAACTTAAGCGAGAACACATATGCAAAACACTTTCACAAAAAAATTAATATCAGGCGCCGTTATATCACTACTAGGAACGACTGCACTAGCACTCTCAAGTACGGCAATGGCTTATGAAAAAGGCGATTTCCTTGTTCGAGCTGGGTTTACTAACGTTTCGCCAAATGACGATGCTTCAAATATATTTGCTGGTGGTTCAGACTTAGGCGTAAGTTTGACGGTAGATAGTAATACACAATTGGGTTTGAACATTGCTTACTTTATTACTGATCAACTCAATATTGAATTGTTGGCTGCAACCCCATTTAGCCATGACGTTAATTTTAGTGTTGCGGATCCGCTAGGTACAGGTAACAAACTCGGTGAAGTGACGCACCTGCCGCCGTCTTTGACTGCCAACTACTATTTTCTAGATGCAGCTTCTGCTTTCCAACCTTACATTGGTGCCGGCCTTAACTATACAATTATCTTTGATGAAGAGTTTACTGGCGCAAATAAGTCAGCAGGTTTAAGTAATCTGGATCTCGATAACTCGTTTGGCCTAACCGCACAGGTAGGTGCTGATTACAAAATTGATGACAAATGGCACCTCAACGCATCAGTGCGCTGGATAGATATCGATACCGAAGCGAGCTTTAAAGTAGGTGAAGCAAATGGCAGTGTTTCAGATATTCAAATTGATCCCACAGTCTTTACGATTTCATTAGGTTATACTTTCTAAAGGCGCACTCTTAAAAACTTACTGCAGTCTAGCCGGCCCCAATTTTTGAATTGGGGCTTTTTTTATGAGAAATAATGTTAATGCTGGGGTTAATTATCAACTGCTTTAATGTATCCTCTTCATATAAATACTATTTTCAAAGTTAGCGTTAACGTGCCAGAAAATTTTACTTCAACGAAGAAGCTTGCTGTTTTTGGGGCCCCCATAGCACAAAGCAAATCACCTATTATTCATCAAATGTTTGCACAGCAATTTGACTTGAACATCACATATGAGCGGATCTTAGGTGAGCCAGCTATTTTTACTCAACAACTAAACGACTTCTTTGCCGACCCAAATGCGGTCGGGGCAAATATTACGATGCCTTTCAAAGAAGATGCCGCTAATTGGGCGAGTGAAAAATCGAGTGGTGTAAGTAAAGCGAATGCGGCAAATACCTTGATTAGGTTGAAGCAGGGCTTTCGAGCTGAAACGACCGACGGAAAAGGACTCGTCTCAGACTTATTGCGAAATCAAATCCATTTGCAGAATAAGGTGATTCTAGTTATTGGGGCGGGTGGTGCTGCAAGAGGTGCGATGGAAGCCTTACTAGCTGAGCAACCTCAGCAAATTTACATTACAAACAGAAGTAAGGAAAATGCGCATCGTTTGGTTGAAGTCGCTAATGACCAACGCGTTCAGGCTTTAAGCGAAAGCGAATGCGAAGATATGGTCTTTGATGTGATCATCAACGCAACGTCCTTGAGTTTAAATGGTCAACTCCCCGCATTATCGGACAAGATTTTTCATCCTCACCCATCGGTTTACGATATGGTTTATCAGGATGTAGATACATGTTTCGTGGCTAAAGCAAAATCGCTTGGCTGCACTCAAGCGATTGATGGCTTAGGAATGTTGGTGGGGCAAGCCGCCGAAAGTTTCTATTTATGGTTTGGTTTGCGACCCGATGTTACGCCAGTATTAGAGTATCTTCGCCAAGAGTTGAAAGATTCTGTGAATTAACAGTGAAGAATGAATCAGTAATCTTTCTTTAGTTTATTGATTAAGGTACTCACGACTTAACTCCACATAGTTTACTGCACTTTGTTTTAAAAATGCCATCTCACTATCTTTTAGGGCTCTTTTCTTAACTGCCGGATTACCTACGTATAAATAACCACTTTCCAATACCTTGTTTGGAGCGACCAAAGATCCAGCACCGATGAAGACGTCATCTTCAACAGTCGCACCGTCCATAATAATGGCACCCATGCCCACTAAGATTCTATTGCCCAACTTACAACCATGGAGCATACATTTATGACCAACTGTTACATCATCACCTATAAGTAAGGGGTAGCCTTCAGGGTTTTGCGCTGACTTTCGGGTGACATGTAAAACGCTACCATCTTGAATATTGGTGCGTTCACCAATGCGCACAATATTTACGTCGCCTCGAGCTGCAACCAATGGCCAAACGCTACTTTGCTCGCCTATATGAATGTCGCCTACTAATACTGAGCTTTCATCTATATATACGGAATCATCTATAGTAGGGGTAATATTGCGGTAACTACGAATAGTCATAATGTTGCCTTATCAGTTTTAGGGTTATTATTTTAAGCGAGTAGAACTCTAAGCTTAGGATATTCAATATCGCACTTCAAATGCTTATGACAATGCTAACCAGATACCAACAAAGGCTAATAAGCTGCCAGCGATCCGATTCAACCAAATGACATTGTTTCCGCGGCTAAGTAAACGTTTTAAACCTTTACCACCACTCGCATATATAAGCATGCACAAAAACTCACTTAGCATAATAATAACTAGCAATACGCTAAATTGCAGCGCGATAGGTTTTTCGACGTCAATGAACGGGGGGAGTATTGAGACCATAAACGCCCAACCTTTTGGATTTGCCACTGCTGTTATATAGCCCTGTGAAATTAGGTTAATCCCTGTTAGCTGGCTATGTTTCAGACTATCCTGGCTTAAATCTCCTTTCGCCAACCACATTTTTATACCCAGATAAACAAGGTAAGCACCGCCGATCCACTTGAACCAAACAAATAACAATGGATAATTGAGCATGAGTGCAGCTACACCTAGCACCGCTAATATAGCAACAGTTGCAACGCCAAATACTTCACCAAGCATCATCCATAAGGTTCGGCGCAGGCCAACACTCATTCCCAAGGTCATTGCGAGTGTCATACACATGCCCGGCGTAATTGATATAAAAAACCACGTAGGAATAAAGACGGCAAGAATAGTAATGTCTGGCATAAGTAAATAGTAAAGTAATAGTTAGTCTACCTTCTATTATTCACTAAGAAGAGGAGCCTTACATTATTTAAAATGAGAAAAGATAAGTTTATTTAACAAATTTGCTAAGAAATTGTTAATGAAAGTCCCTTTTTTGAGCCTTTCGTACTAAATATCGCCAAACAGTCATAAAAACCAAACTTTTTTCATATTGGGGCTTGAACAACATGTTTTAATCTGTAGAATGCGCGCTCTGTTCAAGGGAGGCAGGCAAACATTAGTTTGTAGCGTCACTAGAACGGTTAGCTTTAGTATAATTTGAATTGGTTTTATATAGCTTTAACGCTAAGAAATAAATTCAAATAAAAATATAAAAAAGCTTGACAATAAAACTGATGCAGGTAGTATACGCATCCCGCTTGAGACGGTACTTTAAGTCCTCTTCAAGCCGCCAGTGAAATAGAAAGAAGCTGGCATGTTCTTTAACAATTTATAACAAGACAATCTGTGTGGGCACTCAT
>NZ_JBLBVM010000034.1:0-55912 GCF_047250385.1 Glaciecola sp. MF2-115 | reverse complement strand
GAGTTGTTGTGCTAACATCTTTTTCTTTATGAAAATTTGAAAGCACTAGTTTGATCTCATTAATATCATAGTCAACATAAGTTTGAATTGACTAAAACTTAGTGATCGAAGCTTAACCGATCAGCATTACGCCTTCGCGGTAATGACGAAGAGGCGGTAATGACGGGGAGGCGGTAATGACGGGGAGTAAACCGCTGTTTTATACAAACGGCTGATCCAATACATACGTGATAGCGCCAGTAATGGCTGCAACTTGTGCTTTTATGCAAATCTCGGGCGTAGCTTTAGGGCTGTCTGGATAGACCTCCGTAGTACTAACAAAAATGGCATCTGTGAAACCACCGCATAAATAAAGTGATTTTTTGTCGTAGTTGATAACGCCTAGTTGTTGAATTTTCGCGCCAATTATTTTGCCGTTCTCGTCTGATTCAGCAATGTGAGTCACTTTTTTCACTGCATCGATAATCGCCGTTTGAAAGTCAGCTTGCGGTCTAGAGCTGTCACCGACGGTATAAAAACCATCAGGGATCTGCCAGAGACCTTGCTCAATTGCATCTCTTGCCGCTAAGGCCGGTCGAAACTCAGAATTATCTGTATCAGTTGTTTCATGTAAATCAATGTGCATGATCAGGTTTAAGCCCATATCACTGACACATTTCATTGCTAAATTTGCTTCATCTGTGAGTCCGTCGTTATGAAACGATCTGTTCGGATCTATCGCAAATGGGTTCCAGCGATTGATTGTTTCATAAGCCCAAGGACTGATACACGGTAAAACGATGATGTTTGCTTTGTCTGAATACTGTTGAGCAACATTTTCAATAAACTCTATAGCACCATGAACACCACTCGTTTCATAGCCATGCACGCCACCGGTTACCAAGATACTTGGCTTGCTTTCATCAAATGTGCCCACTTTCACGCAATACAATGGGTATTCAGAAAAGCCCAAGTGTGAATAATTTAAAACACCATACTGACGTAGTTCATATTCATTTTTATCCAGCGCTAGCAGACGTCTTTCAACATCATCGAAATAGCTCCGCTGTTTACTCTGTAAAGCAAGCCATTGTTGTTTTTCATCATCGCCCCAGGCTTTGCCCGGTGTGCCAACTGCATAATCAGGATAGTGATTTGTCATAGATGTATTGCTTTCCTATTTTAAGTCCGCGAATTGTTGATTCAGATTGTACTTTTCGTCAGTCACTATACGCTCGAGCGTTTCAATGCGCTCATTCATTTTTTGTATTTGTGCCAACATGTCATCGCGTTCTTTTTGATTAAATTTATTAGACTCTTTTAGCTTCTTATTTGACAGTGTTGATATAATACTTGATAGGCAACCCGCGCAAATTGCTACTATGATTATCGCCGTTAAGTTCATCCTGATACTCCTATTTTCATGTTTTTCGATTAGCAATATAACCTTCAGTAAGGTTGATAAATTCCTTTAGCAATCGATTTATCGTCAATGATAGGTATTTCAAACAGACTAATAAAGGTTTAAGTGCCAAAGATTGATAAAAAGACTAATAATCTTTTCTTAATCAAAATTTATCGGTTTTTTACTGATGTATGTCGTTTCATCGTTTTTTAATATTTGATGCCATTTATGGCCCGTCAAGTAAGGCGTTTGCAAAACCTTTGCCAAAATATATAGTTAAATAATTACAATGACTTAGCTTTATTTCCTGAAATAGCTAAGCACTCAACTTAACACAATAGACTATTTATAGGCGCATTTGACCACTAATTCACTACAGTTTGCTTCGGGTATATTAGCCCGCAAATGCTAGCGTACACATATCAAATACTAGCGTGCACAAAGGAAAGCAGGTTTATTAGAGCAAGCGCAATTGCTGTATGATTATATCGTTGGCTTTGGATATACTGGCGCCTTTCTTTATACTTGTGCAGAAATTGAAAAAGTGTTTTTGCATAGCACTTTGTATTACTTCACATGGTTTACCTAGCGAAATTTTAATGACAAGCACACGAAAAACTAACCCGCAGCTAAAGACATTTGAAGTTATTCAATGGTCTGACGGTGGTGCTGACGATATCGATGCAAAGTTTATGCGTCAAGCAATGTCGTTGGCTGAGGAAGCTCAAGCAATTGGCGAAGTGCCTGTGGGAGCCTTAGTGGTAGTCGATTCTACTATTATTGGTCAGGGATATAACCAATCCATCAGTAAACACGACCCAACTGCGCATGCAGAACTTATCGCATTAAAAGAAGCCGCTTTAAACCTGCAAAATTATCGAGTCGTTGATGCAACTCTATATGTGACCCTAGAACCATGCCCAATGTGCGCTGGTGCATTAGTGCATGGACGTATTAAGCGGATTGTTTTTGGTGCTTATGACTACAAAAGTGGCGCAGTGGGTACGGTCATGAACCTTGCTCAGCATGAGGCATTGAATCACAAAATGGATGTTACAGGGGGCTGTTTAAAAGATGAATGTAGCGCTCAAATATCAGCGTTTTTTAAAAAAAGAAGGATGCAGAAAAAAATGCTTAGCGATAAATAATGCTTAGCGATCGATCATGCAAAGCGAGAACGGGAAGATAACTAGAACTGAATGTTAGCGAAGAAATGAAGGATAACGGAAGGTGAAGGAGATTAGGGTGAACAGGAGGCTAAAGCGAACAGGAGGTTTAGGCGAACAGGAAGGTAAGGCGAACAAGTGGCACAGCTAAATTAACTAGCTTCACTCCACTGTTCTGAAAGGGCGGTTAGCGCAAACTGTTTACGACGCGCCATTACTTTTTGATGCATTCTTTTTAACATCGACCTGCGATGGTTGTTAGTTTTTAATCGACGAGCAGTTTTAAAATTTTTGTTTCTCTTCATTTAGTTTCCTTTATTTTGTTTAATTTTCTACTTTTTTTCTATGTATTACTTATTACTTATAGTTAATACCAATTCTTGAATTTAAATTGCCATCTTCGTTTCTTATACGTAAACCCTTATTCGGACTTACGGACTAAGTAAACGCTCTATGCGTTCGCACTTTATCCCAATGTACTTTATACGTTCAAACTACTAACAAAAGACCATCAAATTTTTCAATGTGTTGGTTCTCAGAAGTCTTTGTCGGTAAATCCTTCGGGCAAGTATATAGATGGTGACGATTAATTAAAGTTCAATGTTAGTTAAATCATTGTTTTAATCTGGATCTTTGGCTTCAGTCGGGGCTAAATCTTCGTCTGATTCAAGGGCTTCGTCTGGATCGGTGTTTTCTTCTTCAATGATGGGCAACTCGTTTTGATCTTCTAACCAAACCAAGGTGTCATAGTAACGGCGGATATTTGCGACATAGTTAACTGCTTCATCACCTCGTGCGTAACCATAGCGGGTGAATTTATAGTATTTCTTCTGCCTTAACAAAGGTAAGTGCTTTTTCACATCTACCCACAGATCGGGGTTATAGCCTTGAAGCTCTGTAATCTTGCGGGCGTCTTCTAAATGACCTAGACCAACATTGTAGGCGGCAAGTGCCATCCACAATCTGTCTGGTGACTTTATGCGAGCAGGGATTCGTCGCAGCAAACTGCTGTAATATCTTGCGCCACCACTGATACTTTGCTCGGCATCAATCCTTGAGGTCACTTTCATATCTTTTGCTGTACCTAAGGTCAGCATCATCATCCCGCGAACCCCTGTCGGCGATTTAGCCCTGGGGTTCCAATGACTTTCTTGATAGCTCATAGCTGCTAAAAGGCGCCAATCATTGTCACCAGCGTATGCTTCAAATAAGGGTTTGAACTTCGGCAATGTTTTGTCTACAGCGCGAATAAAAGCGCGAGTATCGACATAATCGAATGACTTAACATGGCCAAAGTATTTATCTTCAAGCGCGTTGAGCAGCCCGTTCGATTGAATACTGCCAAAGTATTCTATTAGTGCAGCACGCAAGGAGTCATCAGTATTTTTATTCAATAGCCAACCAATTTGCAGATTGTCAGTCACTGAAAAACCTATGCCGAGGTTTGGATATCTGCGGCGTGCAACGGATAGTATATTCGAATCAGAAATAGTGTAATCGAGTTCATCATTCGAGACCATTTCCAATAATTCTTCAATATCCTTCTCGTCGGTTTCTTGCCAAAACTTTGCTTCGTCTTCATTAACGAAATTGGTAAGTGGTTCGCGGTATAAGTCATTGGCAACAATAGTTAAGTCACCGTCTAACTGTTTAATATCGCGCGGACGAACTTCTCCTTTCTTGTAAACCAGCTCAAAATTAACCGATTGGTAGGCGGGACCAAAGCGGTACTTTTCTTTGCGCTGCTCTGTCATCGTAATATTAGCTGCAATCAGATCAATCTGATTATTATCTAACTGCGGTAACAGTTCTCTATAGGAATAGTAGGGGTAAACTTCTAGTTTCACGCCCAGAAAATCGGCAAAACCTTGTGCTAATTCAAACTCGAAACCTTCTGGTGAAGTAGAGCCGTTATAATATGTTGTTCGCCCATAAACCGAGCCTACTTTCAGCACACCAGATTCGAAAATAGTGGTTAAAGAAGATGAAGGCTTGGGTTGGGTGCAACTACTCAATACTAAAATTGCAATAAAGGCAAAAGACCCCGCAATTATCTTATTGAATTGCTTGGCTATTTTTTGCTTAATCTGAGGCTTGTAGTGAATGCCCGTTAGCATGAATGATTGCGTTTTTAATTTCATAATTGCCATTGTGACTAAATTTGTTCAAAGCATCCAGTAAGTTATTACAAAAAAACTAAAAACTACTCATATGATGGCTTATCAATTGCTCACTTTTGCTCTATAATCTGCCGCCAATTGCTGACCTTAGTCTTTGCTTGCAATAATTCACATTGCAGCCTCAAATTGGTACCAAAAATATGTTAATTCTTCGCGGTTCGTCTGCTCTTTCTTCATTTAAACAAGATAAGTTATTGGCACAATTTGCAGCCTTGAATATTGGCGTCTCGAGCATTCAAGCTCAGTACGTTCATTTTGTTGATACGCAGGCTGATTTGAGTGATGCTGAAATGTCAGTATTAACACAGTTACTGCACTACGGGCCGAGTAGCGAAAATATTGATACTTCGGGCTATTTAGTTCTGGTAACGCCGCGTCCAGGCACAATTTCACCTTGGGCATCAAAAGCAACTGATATTGCAAAGAATTCAGGCCTATCGCAGATTCATCGCATTGAACGTGGCATTGCCTTCTATCTCGAGTTAGACAATCAATCATCTGATTTCGCTGCTATTGCCGCTCCTCTTCATGACCGTATGACACAGGCCGTTTTTGCCGAATTAGACAGTGCTCAACAATTATTTGCACAAACCGACGCAAAACCTTTTATGTCGGTACCTATTCTCGAAGAAGGTAAGACGGCACTTGAACAAGCAAACCAAAAGTTAGGTTTAGCTTTGGCGGATGACGAAGTCGACTACTTATTTGATAGCTTTACTCAATTAGGTCGCAATCCAAACGATATTGAACTGTATATGTTCGCACAAGCAAACAGTGAGCATTGCCGTCATAAAATCTTCAACGCTGATTGGACGATTGATGGCAAGGCGCAGTCTAAATCTTTGTTTAAGATGATCAAGAATACTTTTGAGGTTTCAACTGACTTCGTTCATAGCGCATATAAAGACAATGCTGCAGTGATGGAAGGCTGGAAAGCAGGGCGTTTTTACCCAGACGCGCAAACTCAAGCCTACGATTACCATTATCAAGATATCGATATCTTAATGAAAGTCGAAACACATAATCACCCAACCGCCATTTCACCCTTTGCTGGTGCTGCGACGGGGTCAGGTGGCGAGATTCGTGATGAAGGCGCAACGGGTCGTGGATCTAAGCCGAAAGCAGGGCTAGTTGGTTTCACTGTGTCAAATTTGAATATACCTAGCCTTCCACAACCATGGGAAGTGGCTTACGGTAAGCCAGAGCGCATAGTAACAGCATTAGATATTATGCTTGAAGGCCCTTTAGGCGGCGCGGCGTTTAACAATGAATTTGGTCGTCCAAATATTCTTGGCTATTTCAGAACTTTCGAACAAAAAGTAGATAGTTTCAACGGTGAAGAAGTGCGCGGTTATCACAAACCTATTATGTTAGCTGGTGGTTTAGGCAACATTAAGAAAGACCATATTCAAAAAGGTGAGATCACTGTTGGCGCTAAGTTAATAGCTTTGGGTGGACCGGCAATGAACATTGGCCTTGGTGGTGGAGCTGCATCATCTGTCGCGTCAGGGGAAAGTAACGCTGAACTAGACTTTGCTTCTGTACAACGTGAAAACCCAGAAATGGAAAGGCGTTGCCAAGAAGTTATCGATAAATGCTGGCAACTTGGTGATAAAAACCCAATTCAATTTATACATGATGTTGGCGCAGGAGGTTTATCCAATGCCTTCCCAGAGCTAGTTAATGATGCTGAGCGAGGCGGTGTTTTTGAACTACGTAATGTACCAAATGATGAGCCAGGCATGTCACCACTTGAAATTTGGTGTAATGAATCACAAGAGCGCTATGTCATGTCGGTTGCACCTGAAAATCTCGCTGTGTTTGAAGCGATTTGCAAACGTGAACGTGCTCCATTCGCTGTTGTTGGTGAAGCGACTCGTGAACAACATTTAACGCTTAGCGACAAGAAATTTGGTAACAAGCCTATCGATATGCCGTTGGATGTATTGCTAGGTAAGCCTCCTAAAATGAGTAAAGATGTGGTCTCAAGTTCTGCAAAAGGTGATGTTTTCGAAACTAACTCGCTTAACATTCAAGATGCAGTCCAGCGCGTTTTACAATTACCGACAGTCGCTGATAAAACATTCTTAATTACCATCGGTGACCGCTCGGTTACGGGCATGGTATCGCGTGATCAGATGGTTGGCCCATGGCAAGTGCCTGTGTCGGATGTCGCCGTCACAACGACCGCATTTGACACTTATCGAGGCGAAGCGATGTCACTCGGTGAGCGCACACCTGTTGCCTTGCTAAATCACGCTGCTTCAGCACGTTTAGCTGTAGCAGAGTCATTAACTAATATTGCTGGTACTAATATTGGCGATATTAAGCGCATCAAATTGTCTGCAAACTGGATGTCAGCTGCGAATCACCCTGGCGAAGATGCTGGTTTGTATGAAGCAGTGAAAGCGATTGGTGAAGAGTTATGCCCAGAATTAGGCTTAACGATCCCAGTTGGCAAGGATTCCATGTCGATGAAAACTGCATGGCAAGAAAATGGTGAAGATAAATCTGTAACCTCACCTTTATCCTTGGTTATTACAGCTTTCGGTGCAGTGAAGGACGTACGCAAAACCATCACGCCACAATTGCGAAATATTGATGGTGGCAGTTTAATGCTGATAGATCTGGGCAATAAACAAAACCGCATGGGCGGCTCTTGTTTAGCACAAGTATATGGCAAGCTAGGTCAAACCCCGCCAGATGTTGATTCTGCCGAGCAATTAAAGTCATTCTATTTGTTTATGCAAGAACTAGTAGAAAACGATCTAATAACAGCCTATCACGACCGTTCAGACGGCGGCTTATTTACAACTATTGTCGAAATGGCTTTCGCAGGAAAGGTGGGAGCGCAAGTTGACATTACTGGCTTAGGCGTTGACGCAGCTTCTATTTTGTTTAACGAAGAACTAGGTGCTGTGATCCAGGTGACAGGTAGTGCGATAGATTCAGTGCTAGCACTCGCTGAAAAATATGCTCTGAGTGACATATTGCATTCAATCGGGACTGTGACTAACAAGGATGCTATTTCTTTCAATATGAATGGTGAGTGTGTTGAACAGAATACACGTACCTATTACCGTCAATTGTGGGCAAGCACTACTTTCGCTATGCAAGCTCTGAGAGATAATCCGGAGTGCGCCAAGCAAGAAAATGAAAGTAAGGGCGACTCAGAGAACCCCGGTTTACATAGTTTACTTAAATTCGATATCAATAACGACATCACCGCGCCTTACATTAATGTGGGCGTAAAACCTGAAGTCGCTATTTTACGCGAACAAGGTGTTAACTCACATGTTGAAATGGCAGCAGCCTTCCACAGAGCAGGCTTCACGCCAATTGATGTGCATATGAGTGATATGTTGGCTGGGCGCAGTTTAGAAAATTTCGCAGGCTTAGTTGCCTGTGGCGGTTTCAGTTATGGTGATGTTCTAGGTGCAGGTGAAGGGTGGGCTAAATCAATCTTGTTCAACGAACAGGTCAAACGCACCTTTAAAGACTTCTTTGAGCGCAATGAAACGTTTTCTTTAGGCGTTTGTAATGGTTGCCAAATGTTATCGAACCTGAAATCTCTAATTCCAGGTGCAGAGCATTGGCCACACTTCGTAACGAACCAATCTGAACGCTTTGAAGCGCGCGTTGCCATGGTCGAAGTTGCCGAATCCCCATCCGTTTTGCTAGCGGGAATGCAGGGCTCACGTATGCCTATTGCCGTATCTCATGGAGAAGGCCGAGCGGAATTTAAATTAGGTACTCAATTGTCTGCGTTAAAGAATGAAAGCCAGATTGCCTTGCGCTATGTGGACAACTACGGACGCGTGACAACGCAATATCCTGCCAATCCAAACGGTTCAGAGCAAGGGATAACAGGCTTAACGTCTGTCGACGGTCGCAGCACTATTATGATGCCTCACCCTGAACGTGTATTTAGAGCGGTTAGTAACTCATGGCGTCCGGACGAATGGAAAGAAGATGGACCTTGGATGCGTATGTTCAGAAACGCACGGGTGTTCGTGAACTAACCGACTCGTCGATTGCGTTCACGATTGATTAGTTTTTGATTTGGATGTTTTTTCATTAAGACATACACGGCACCTAAACCACCATGCTGTTTTTGTGCCGTGTGAAATGCGATGACCATGTCAATTTGGCGTAACCACTGATTCACGTAACTTTTTAAGAAGGCAGGGAAGGGCTTACTTTTTAAACCTAAACCGTGCTGCAACAACAAGGATCTAACACCACGCTCATGGCAATCTTTGATTGTCTTGTAAAGTGTTAGTCGCGCCTCATCAAACTTCATGTTTGTGATATTCAAGCTACTTTCTATTTGATATTTTCCCAGCCTTAAGTTCTTATAGACGCCCTGTTGCACCCCATCTTGCTTGTACTCAATGAAGTCGTATGGATCAAGCGGTTCAACTTTTTCAATCGTGAGACCATTATCGTCTTTTTCTTGCTCCATAATAAGCGCTTCACGCTTAAGCCGCTGAGCTAGCGTTTCTGATGGTTTGCCGCTTAAGACGACTTTGTCGGGTTGTGAGAGTGGTTTAACGTCACTCATCTCTGCGAGAAAAGAAAAGTTTTCGGGATTTGAATGTGACATAAAAGCCTCAGTAATGACCTTATTAAATAATGTGGTTTATACGTCAAAAACCAAGGCTTAGTCCAGTTCAGAAGAGAAATTATTCGTAGCCTTTTCTAACGAATATGTTATCGACATATCTATCGACATATCTATCGACATAGAACCGCGTGCTTTTGTAATTGCATTTTTAAGCTGTTTTGTACTCGCTCAATTTATCTCTCATTGCACTGACAAGGGCAGATAGCTCATCACACATTTCTTTTATATTTGTAGCACTAGAGGAATTTTCTTCACTAATTCTATTCACATTGTCTATACCGAGCTTTATGTTGATTGAAACTTCTTTTTGTTGACTTGCCATTGAAGCCGTCGCGCTATTTAAAGCCTTTATTTCATCAACGGCTATTAATGCTTGTTGCAATACAGCACCAGTCTTTTTCGTCGACTCAACAGTTTCAAGCGCAGAGGACTTGTTTGTTGCCATCGCGAGGGATGCTTCTTTACTGCCAGACTGCAATCTTTCAATCATATTTCTGATTTCTTCAGTCGACTTGTGGGTTCGTGTCGCAAGAGTTCTGACTTCATCAGCAACAACCGCAAACCCTCGGCCTTGTTCGCCGGCTCTAGCGGCTTCTATTGCAGCATTTAAAGCCAGTAAGTTGGTTTGTTCTGCAATATTTCTAATTACTTCCATTACCCCACTGATCTCCTCACTGGATCGAGCAAGTTCCTCAATAACCATTACGGAGTTTTCGGTTTTTTCTGCTTGGCTTTTAATGTCGCTAATCGTCTGATTTAACGTTTCGACACTTAGATTTGTTTCTCGGTCAGCTGTAGCAGCAGCTTCGTTTGCTTTGTTGGTATTTTCCTCAACAGCAACTGCTTTTTCTTCCAGTATACTTGCTGCATTAGTCATTAATGATACTTCATCACTTAAGATTTTAACTGAAACCTGTGTGGTAGTTGCCAATTCGTTTAAGGCGAGCGCTTTATCAATTAGAATGGCAGCAGTTGATTTCACATCTGCAATAGTTGTCTCTACTTTACTAAATAATTTGTTTAAGCCTTTTGCCATTAGACCAAATTCATCATTATCTTTCTCATCGAAACGAACACTTAAATCACTGTTACCTGAAGCAATCTCATCGATGGCATTAATATATTCTTGTATTCTCTTTCCTACAATTTTGTTAAGAAGAAAGTAAATTGTCGCTAAAATGAAGGAACCAGCTATCAGTTGTTGTAATACAGCACCTAAGATACTTGCGAATATAGTTTTAGAGATTTCTGAATCATTTGCTGCTAATACAACCGTGTATTCCCACTTGTCATATTTTACCTTCGTTAACTCCCAGTCCTCTTCATTGGATAATGCATTTTTTATTTCAGTTTCTGATAAATGTGAAGAATGGGCGCGAACGTTTCCTTTTGCGTCTAGTAAAGCGATAAATCCTTCGTTTAATAAGCGGCTATTTTTAATAGTCTCCTGAATGGCCCGCAAGTCAGCTGAATAACCAACATACCAAATTCCGATCGTCTTACCGCTAACATCAAAAATTGGTGCGTAACCAGTTAGGTAGGGGTTACCTAATATATCAACTTGACCAAAATAGGCTTCACCATTGTCTATCTTACTAATGGCTTTGCCTGTTGAGCTAAGTTTAGTCCCAATGGCTCGCTTATCATTCTTGATCACATTGGTCGTTATTCTAATGTAATCTTGGCCAGTCTTACTAAATATTGTAGCCGTACCGTCCATTATTTTAGTTAGCCCATCAACAAGATCGAAATTGTTGCCTTGCGGAGTGTTTCCAAAGTAGATGTTATTAGCAACAACATCATTTACTGAAACGGTTCCGTTTATTCTTGCTTGGCCTAATTCGTCTCCCATTTTTTTAAGGAGTCGCATACTATTTTGAACTCTATCAGCCATAATAGAATCAGTGGTATCTAAAATATCAACGATATGCGATTTCTTTTGCAAAATGTCAGAATCAATACTCAATTTTGTGTCTGAAGCACTTTGAAAACCAGTGGTTACAGCTAGTATGGTGGTAAATATCACCACTATTCCAGCCACTGCATAAAAAATCTTTTGATGAATTCTCATGAATGAAAGCCTTTAGTAAATGTTACAAAATAAGCGATATTTCTAACATCGTCATACAACTTTTTATCTGCAATATGACAAAAACCTATAGCTTAAACTATCACTAAGCTGGAAGGTCTGAAAGCGGAAAATCGAATTACGGTAAGGACCAATGAGGGGAGCAAGGTGAGCTTCTAAAGAAATCACACTGATTAATATAATTATTTTCTGTAAGGGAGATGGTTAATGGGGTTAACAAATATTATCTAGTTTGTGCAAGGAAAACAGTAAAATTCAATATGGAATTAAATTGATAATACAAAAGTTGAAGTTTTGTTGTCATCCTGCATGGTGAAAAATTGGCGTCCTCGACAGGATTCGAACCTGTGACCTATCCCTTAGGAGAGTGAAGCCTCTAAGCGTTTTAAAAAGATATAAATATACATTACGCTGTATCCCTTGTGCTTGCTACGTTTTACAACGTAGCAAGCGATTGCCCAATTAGCAACTATTAATCTACATAAGAGTTGGTCACGGATTTGGCCACTGGATTGGCACAAACAAAGTGGGTGGAATTCACCTGGTTTTCTAATCTTGTGCTGATATTTTAGGTTAGTTTAACCTAAAATATGGCCCAATATGACAAGACGTTGGGTGAAATCAACCTACTTTAGGCAACTTAAGGTGTCAATGTGTACGTATAAAACTAAATTGAATATTGTAATTGTCGCCACATTTACAACCACATTGATTTAATAACTCAGACTAAAGGTTAGAACATTTAATCAACTTTTTAATTTGCACAACGACGATGTGTGTAATCAAACTAGCTGGTTAGTTAAACGTTTTATTCGACAGGTTTCGGTAAATATTGATTTAAGGTAAAGTCAAAAAATGCCTGATTGCTGACGTAAGCTTGTGTTGATTTTTGCATTATTGATTGACAAGATAGTGCTAATTGCAGACGTTCACCAACATTAATCTGAATTGGTGCTTTGGGCATGATCCTGCCGTTGATTTCTGACTGTCGCCTCTATAACTTTAGCATTTACCCAAAAATGGACCGTCAGCCGTCAAGCCATAAAATCAGAACAACCATATGACCGTAAAATGTATGAAAAGATAAGGTTGCTTATTCAAGACTTAAAATGCAGCTAGCGCAATTGAAGCAGCCTTGACATTCACAATCTGAGTATTTAATTACCCACAATGTCAAATAGTAATAAAGTAACTTAAGTATTCAAGTTTTGTTAATAGTATTAAACCGCATCAAATATTATTAGGGGTGTCGTATACAATCGCAGGATAACCGTTTACTTTCTAAAATGAGCTTCGATATATTAATGGATTTAGATTTACATATGATTACGACAGGAGTCAAAAATATATGAGACTATTGATGTTTGTTTTAATAGTTTTTTGTTGCTTATTCTCATTCGACTCTTATTCTAAGACACTTCAAAGACAAGTCCAACTGCCAAATACATATCCGTTTGAAATTGAAAGTGGCCGAATCATCTCAATAGTACAAGATAGTTCTGGTTTCATCTGGATCGGAACAACTGAGGGCCTGTTTAGATATGATGGTCATCAATTGAAGGCATTTTTGCACGATTCAATTAATTCAAATCAATTAAATTATGTAAATGCTATTTCGCCTGACAGATTTGGGAATCTATGGGTCGGAACAAATAACGGATTATATTTTTACGATAAAAAAACTCAGAACGTAACGTCATTTACACATTCACAAAAAATAGATAAAACCGAGTCAATTCAAAATAGCAAACAAATTGTATCATTACTTCTGGATTCAGATGATAACCTTTGGGTCGGCGCTTTCACTGGCCTGAGTAAAATAAATACCATTACCATGGTAGTAGAGGAATTCGATACAGTTAGCGACAGTCAGTTAGATTTTTCAAAAGAATATGTCAGGCAAATTGCAGAGGATGCCAATGGCAATATTTGGCTCGCTATGGGAAGAATGGGCTTAATAAAAGTTAATCGAAAAACGGGAGACGCAAAAACTTTTGCAGCAACGACTTATCCTAATACTAAGTCTTGTTTGAATCTCGTTACCCACTTAGCTATACGCGGCAATAACTTAGTGGTGGGTAACCGATCTGCTGATTTATGCAGACTAGATATTGAAAGTGAACAGTTCATAAAAAATGATTTTTTAGCAGAACTGACTGAATCGTTAAAACCTAAATGGTTATTAAACCTTTATGTGGATAGAAACTCTAACCTCTGGGTAGCGACTGACGCAGGGCTTGTTTTAATACCACAAAATGACGAATATTTTACAATCATAAAAAATAATCCTAAAAGTGACTCGTCTTTTAAAGACGCTTATAGACTTCCAATGTTGCAAGATAAAAGCGGACTGTTCTGGTTGGGTCAACATACTTCTATTTTTCAAATCAAAGAAAACGCTTTTAATTTTGAGCGTTACAGCAAGGATTTAGACACCCCGAATAAACTGAACCGTGATTCCATTAGTGCTATTGCCGAGGATAAACAGGGGGTGATTTGGCTTGCGAGCATGAATTCATTAGATTGGCTAAATCCAACAACGAAGGAAGTGATTAAATTAAACCTAGACGACAAACTAGAAAAAAGCTTATCAAAATATAATAAGACAGCACTTTTAGCAGGTGCTAACAATATTATGTGGATTGGCGCAAGATACTCAGGACTACTTCGCCTTGGTGTCGAAAACGGAACTTTGGCTGAACATCAATATTTACCTAACAATTATAGCGGAACTGTAGCAAAGGGAATTCCATCGATACGCCATGGTAAAAACCAATCTTTATGGGTTAGTACTTTCGGCTCTGGCATAAGTCGTATCGATCTTAACACCTCTTCAATAGTCAACTTCAGTCATGACTCTGAGAATGACAATAGTATTAATGACAATAGAGTACTCACTTCATTAGAAGATGTAGATGGGAATGTATGGATAGGGTCTTGGGGTGGTGGTGTAAATTTAATTAGAGTGCAAGACGGTAAAGTTACGAGATTACCTTATGAAGGCAAAAGAGAGGGTGCCTTGCATGGCAGGCAAGTTTTGGATATTTACGAGGATTCAAATACAAATCTTTGGGTATCGAGTGATAAAGGACTCAGTTTATTAACGCGAAAAGAAATAAAAAATAAAACCTATCGATTTAAAAACTTTGAGTCCGGTAAAACGTTCAACAATTCAGTCGTTTATGGTGTTATTGAGGACAGTATATCAAGTACCCTTTCTCTTAGATATTTAATACCTTTGCCACATGCAATGCCCCATTCATATAAAAATGCCCGAAGATGATGCTCAAGTGCCACCCGCTGTTTATCCACAAATCGGCGGCTACTTTCCAACGACTGTAATAATTGTTGTTGTTCATTTTTTACATGGCTAAATACCATGCCTGGTTGGGTGACAGCGGTAGCAATAGCAAGTGCATCATTGGCATCAGTTTTTTGACCTTGCAAAAACGCTTTTACTTTTCTTGGTCCAATCACTCTAACATCATGGGATAACTGCTTTGCAAAGCGCCCCCAATAATGACAGGTGCTCGCTCCCTCAAATGCCACTATTGAAGGTGGCGTATTTAACAAGAGGTTTTTTAACTTCGCGGGCGTCATGGCTTTGTTTGAAAGAATGGTACCTTGTTTGCCTATTATGCAAACCTGAATCACATTTTTTGCTAAATCGATACCAATTACTGTAGACTTTTTCATTGTATGGACTCCTTTTTGTTTGGCGACACCACCGTAGCTAAATAGGGTGGTGGAGTCCATACATCGGCTAGTAAGAACGGGTCTTCAACATAGACATTACCGAATGCGAAAAATGCGAGAACCACAATGTAAGCATCATCGCTTGCATTATAGATGTCCACGTTATTCAAAAAATATTGAAGCATTTAGATAAAAAGTACCCAACTTCTACAACAACACTATTGCCACCTTTGCGTGCGCCACCTAATGAACAATACGGAAACGATTTCACTGTTCAACGTGACTTCAATTTTGGGGCCTAGGCTCCATTTACTGCTGCAAGAGTAAAGAAAAACGCTAGTAAATGGTGGGGCCATTTGCGCTTTAATTATCCATTTCCTGTACCAAGGCTCTATCTACGCATGAAGTTGGAAACTAACACGCCATACAACACTTCCATAATTCGATATTTCAACAAACCAATCTAGTCAAAAAGACAGCTGTCACAGGGGGTAGTAAATAGCTTTAATTCTCCTTATACTCAAAAGCGGTTTATCAATATCCAATAGAAAATTATAAGATGTTAGCTGAAGCGCTGCCACATTTAGCTGAAAAGTTTAAACAGCCTTGTATTGGAGAAAACTTTTCATCGCAAGGTATGCAAGACGAAGATGTTTATATTGGTGATATTTATCGAGTAGGCACTGCCTTGCTACAAGTTAGCCAACCTCGTATGCCTTGCTGGAAGCTTAATCACCATATTGGCAATGCACACATGCAAGCATTATTAATTGCCTTTAATCGTAGTGGTTGGTATTACCGCGTGCTTGAACCGGGTAAAGTTAAGGCTGGCAATGAATTTACTCTTGTAGAGCGCGTTCAAAGTGAGTTTAGTGTTGAGAAAGTATGGGTACTTTGGAATGAGTTACGGGAAAACAAGCAAACTGAGGCGCCGAATATAGACATTAAAGGTTTGTCGAACGAATGGACGTTTAACTGGGGGTAAAATACTTCTGAAAACGTTATTAGTGTATTAGTGTTTCCATGAGCATCTGTTCTCGTGTTGATGCTTTGACATCTTCTGCACCATAGACAAAAAAACGACCATCCTTACGCCCTAAACCCATTGCATAACAGTCGCCGTTTAGCCGAGGAGACCATAACTTAGGTGAAATAATTAATGATTCTAAAGCGCCGTTATCTATGTCAGACACATCAAATACCCAATTCACTTTGTCAAAAATACTGAATTTGCCAACATTTTGATTTTCCATGAACTTGTTAAAAAGCCTAGGCAAGTCTGGGGCATGGTTTAATGAAATATACTGACTAGCTAGCGCAGCGATAGATGATCGCGTTTGTTTTGCTTGTAAATGTGTTTCTTCAGCTAGCCGTGGCTCGATAGCGTGCAGGTAGCTATGATGATGTGACGTTAAATAATATGAGAAAGGCGCAGCTAGCGGTAAACAAGCTTGTTGTTCGACATAATGTTGTATGCAACTTTTTACTTCTTTGTTTTGATGCTTCGTATTTACCAAGTCAAATGTTGTCGCTTTAATCTCAAAATGTTTAAAGCAGTCTTGAATAAGGGGAATGAGTTGTTGATATCTATCGGTTATGACCCTAAATGCAAAAAGACCTGAACAATTTATATCATCTTCAATTATCACGCTTTCAGAATCATTTAATGTAATTAACAACGTCTCTCGAAATGCTTTGCAACCTTGCATATATACAGCATGAAATCGCCATGTGATTACACTATGTGGTTTATCACCATTTGTGACCTTGCTTTCACTGGTGACCAAGTTACTTTGTTCTTTTAATAATGGTTTCGTGTCGTCCACTTTAGGTTCGGTAATATTATCATTGCTTTTGTTAGCAGGTTCGTTCTCAGATGCGCTAATGGCGAGTAATTCTGGAGGCAGTGTTATTTGCTCTGGTCCACTCAGAAATAGTGTGATTTTATTTTGTTGGTAATAAGTGCGCTTATAGCGGATAAGATCGTCTATCGAGTTTTCACCGATTGTATCGCTAAAACCGCCATAGTGATTTACGTTTTTAGAACTGGTGTCACCTCGCAAAGCGGCTGCAGAAAGTGAATACTCCTCGTGCCTTTCGTACATGCACAACTCTCTAAATATAACCCCGTCTCGTTCCAGTTCAAACTCTGATTCAAGATACTCAGTTTGAACCAAACCTGAATACAGGTAATCGAGCAACAGTAAAAATAGTGCTTTGTGTTTGCACTCTAGAAAATAAAACGTCATGCCATTTTGGGTTGAAGCGTTGACTGAGGCAGGTAATAAAGTGTTAATGAAAAATAATTCATGCGAAGCGGGGTATTTATCAGAACCGCGAAACACCATATGTTCAGCCAAGTGGCTAATACCGCTGTGATCAAATGCGGGCGTTTTTAACGCAAAGACTGCGGTGTAAACAGTGCTATTGATTACCTTAGATACAATTTTCATCTGTAATCGTGGTCTGAAACATATTACTCATTCAATTCTTTTATGTTTATTTTATCTTTAGTTAACACTCGATACCTTAGTGCTCTGCTTGGTTCTTCTCCAGCTTTATTGATAACATTTGTAATCAAATGGTGATCGGGAGATTTATCACATACTGGGTCGGTTTTATGCATATCGCCAGTTAACATAAATGCCTGGCATCTGCATCCGCCAAAATCTTTTTCTTTTTCGTCACAATCTCGACAAGGCGATGGCATCCAGTCATAGCCTCTAAAATGATTGAAACTAAAATCTTTATGCCAAATATCGTGAATAGATTTGTCTTTCACGTTGGGAAATTCTAACGGTAATATTTTAGCACTGTGACAAGGTAAGCATGTGCCATCAGGCGTGACCGTTAAAAACGTACTTCCCCAGCCATTCATACACGCCTTCGGACGTGTTTCATAGTAATCAGGCGTCACAAAAATAAATTTGGGACCTTCTCCGGTCTGTTGGTCTCGAAATTTATTGACATATTCTTCTGCTAACACTAGTTGTGATTTAGTCGGTAATAAATGATCTCTATTTTCATAGGCCCAGCCATAGTATTGAACAGTAGCTAGTTCTACAAAATCTGCATTTAGCTCAGTGCTTAAATCCATTACATCATCAATTTGCTCAATGTTTTGCGCAGTAATACAAAAGTTAAGCACCATAGGGTAGTTATACTGCTTAACTAACTTAGCTACTTTTTGTTTTTGCTCAAAAGAGTGCCTTTTATTGCCGATGAGATCGTTAGCTTCCGCATTCGCGGCTTGAAAACTCAACTGAATGTGGTCAAGTCCGGCTTCTTTCAAATTGGCAATTCTACGCTCTGTTAGGCCAATGCCAGAGGTAATTAAATTGGTATAAAAGCCAAGCTCTTTTGCGTGCTTGACCATTATTTCTAAGTCTTTTCGAAGTAAAGGTTCACCACCTGAAAAGCCAAGCTGAACTGCTCCCATTTCACGCGCCTCGGATAAAACTTGCAACCATTTTTGAGTATCAATTTCTAGCTCTTTTCCTTCCATGTTCATAGGATTTGAACAATAAGGGCAATGCAAAGGACATTCGTAGGTTAGCTCGGCAAGTAACCATAGGGGAGGGCCAGCGTCCTGCTTTTTGCTAACAGCACCATCACTGATGTTATCTTTATTCTCAACGGTCATATTTTATCCAGCCTTTTTCTAAGGCCTCAACAAGGAATTCTTTAACATCTGTCTCTATAAGCTGGGCAGCGTCTGGAAACTTCTGTTGCAAGGCTTTTACGATATCTTCGTCGTTTGTACTTCCATCAACAAGCGTTAACACTTCAGAAGCAGAATCACTCAGTTTTACCATACCTTCTGGATAAAGCAATACATAGCAGTTTTGTGCTTTTTCAAACTGTAAACGATACAACGGGTTGAGCTTAGGGAAGTTGCTCATAGCATACCTTTATGACTGATAGATTGGTCGGCAATACCATCGTAAGGTACGCGTTTATGCTCGTACGCTAAACAAATCGCATCGGCCACACACCACAATACATCTAATTTAAATTGAAGAATATTCAGTGCTTTATCTTGTTGCTCACGGGTGACAAAATGATCTAATGTGATAGCCAGTCCATGCTCAACGTCTCGTCTAGCTTGGCTTAATCGCATTTGAAAGTATTTGAAACCTTCAGGATCAATCCATTTGTAATGATCAGGCCATGTATCAAGACGACTTTGGTGAATTTTAGGAGCAAACATCTCGGTTAATGAAGAGCATGCAGCTTCTTCCCAGCTTGCACGTCTAACAAAATTAACATAAGCACCCACGGCAAATTTTACTGCGGGCAACAAGTGCCTTTCATCCAATAGCTCTTCTCTATTTAAGCCTACTGCTTCTCCTAAGCGAAGCCAAGCTTCAATTCCGCCTAACCCTTCTTCACCGTCGCGGCCATCATGATCAATAATACGTTGTATCCACTTTCTTCGAGTCTTCATATCTGGGCAGTTAGCTAACACGGCTGCATCTTTAACTGGAATAGCGATTTGATAATACAGACGGTTAGCGACCCAACCTTGAATTTCTTCTTTGCTACACTCGCCGTTATTCATACGTTTGTGAAAAGGATGATTAATGTGGTAGTACTTTTCTTTCGCTCTTAGGGCTTGTTCAAACGCTTCTTTACTTAATGCTTGCTTGGTCATTGTTGCCTGTCCATTAACTTAATTAGTGTTACTACAGAGTAATTTCCATACCGTCATAAGCCAGTTCAATACTCTGTTTTGTGAGTGCTTCATAAGCACTAGAATCTTCGTTTAATACAGGGTTAGTGTTGTTGATATGTATCAGTATTTTACGCTCTATGTCATATTCATTTAGCATGGCAATCGCACCATTTTCACCATTTACTGGCATATGTCCCATTTGGGTACCTAAGCGATCACTAAAGCCGTTTGATATCATTTCATCGTCTAGCCATAACGTACCGTCAAATAGCACACAATCTGCTTCACTTAGCATTTGTTTCACTAACGGACTAGCTTGCATACAACCTGGTGCATAGAACAACACTTTGTTTGTTTCAGTATCGGTAATTTTTAATCCGATATTATTGCCAGGCACGATGTTGTCTCGATATTTGGAATAGGGAGGGGCATTTGACTCGAGTACGACTGGCTTAAACTCTAACGTACCACATCCTTCTGGTTTAAATGCCGCAGTATGATCGGTTTCTATCACTCTTCTTTGCAACCCTCCATGCCAATGTTTTAACATGTTAAATAAGGGAAATCCTGTAGTTAGGTCTTCATAAACCACATCAGTACAGTGCACAGGAAGAGGCAGGCCCTCGCGCAAAGTTAACAAACCTGTAGTGTGATCTATTTGGCTATCGGTTAAAATGATTGACGTTATGCTGGTGCCGCGCTTCACGCCATCTTCAGGCCAAAGTTTGGGTTCGTGGTTAATTTGTTGACGTAAATCAGGAGAGGCGTTAATTAATATCCAATCTTTCCCGTCACTGCTTATTGCGATACTTGATTGCGTTCGTTCTTTTGCATTGATTTTTTTATGACGAATACCGGCACACACATCGCAATGGCAATTCCATTGAGGCACTCCGCCCCCCGCACCTGCACCTAAAATTAGGATTTGCATATTTAAAAGCCTTTGTAAGAAATCGCTAACGCTTTAGACAAAAAAGGTTGCCTTAGCAACCTTTAAAAAATTTAACTTTTACAATCAAATTATCTGTTGTTGATGTATAAAGTTACTTCGAATCCTAGTCTCATTTCTTGATACTCAGGTTTTTTCCACATATTATTTGCTCCGCTTGTTAATGTACGATTCAAAGTATAGGCAATATAGCACATTTTAAAAATGGTACTAAAGTAGGAATTATAGCAGTACTTATTGCACGACTAAAGCATGAGCTTGTTCTGCAATGAACTTTAACAACATCGGCAGTGGCCGACCGGTTGCTGTATTTTGCTTACCATACGTGAAGCTCGTGCCAGCAATATCAAGGTGAGCCCATCGCACTCCCTTTGCAAATTTAGATAGAAAACAGCCTGCGGTGATCATGCCAGGCGAATTGCTCCCCGTGTTTTTCATATCTGCTGAAGTGGATTCTAATGTTGCCATATATTCATTCCACAAAGGAAATGCCCATGCTCTATCATGTCGGGCTTTCCCTGCAGAAACTAACGCAGTTTGCAATGTTTCGTCATTACCCATTAGTCCTGTTGCATGATGGCCTAGGCTTGTAATAGCTGCACCTGTTAAAGTTGCAATATCGATAACGTACGATGGATTAAAGCATTTCGCGTAGCTAATTGCATCGCAAAGTAGTAGTCGTCCCTCCGCATCCGTGCTGATCACTTCTACCGTTTGTCCACTCATAGTTTCTAACACATCACCGGGTCGGTATGCATTTCCATCAATACAGTTTTCAGCTGTAGCGAGAATGACTACAACGTTTATTTTCAAATCTAATATAGCGATTGCATGCATTAATCCAAATACGCTGGCAGCGCCCGCCATATCGTAAATCATGGATTCCATGCCAGCAGCGCCTTTGATAGAAATCCCCCCTGTATCAAAAGTAACGCCCTTACCAATCAGAACAATTGGTGCATGGTTTTCATCGGCTCCTTTATATTCCATCACGGGCATATTGGCGCGGTAGCTTGACGCTTGGTTTACTGCAAGATAACTATGCATATTTAGCTCGAACAATGCCTGTTCGTCAATGATAGTGGTGGTTATTTTATTAAACTGTGAGCCGAGCCATTCGCATTGCTTGGCTAAATAATCTGGCGTACATATGTTAGCTGGCATGTTAGCTAAGTCTTTTGTCGTCGCTATCCCTATTTGTTCAGCCATTAAGAATGGTAGCGCAGCGTTTAGTGCTTTTTCGCTTTCTGTAAAACAGCTTAGTAATTTAGGATGAAAGGGCTGAGCTTTTGTTTTATAGCCATGGAATTGATATTGGGCACCGCAAAAACTATATACGCTGGCTTCAAACATACGGTAAACATAATCATTTAACGCACTTGGTATACATAAACCTAGGTGAGTTTGATTATGTTTAGATAATGTTGCAAACATACTTGAAAGCGCTTTGCGCAAACTCGAAATATTACTTGAATCTTGCTCACCCAAACCAATAACAACAAACTTTCTTACCTTCCCGTTTGCATCCCCATGAGTGATAACTATTTCGCTTGCTTCCCCAGTAAAATTTTCATAATCAATGACAGATTTTATATGGTCTAACGCACTATTATTAATTGGTATGTTATTGAGTGATAGGTCATGTTTAAACACAGGAAAAATTAGACAATCAATATCAACCGCAGGATATTGGTCTACATGGTGTATCGTGATCGGGGTGTCTTCTAAATCCAATTTACTCTCATTTTTATGATACTTTCTTTATTTTATTGCCCTTAGGCTCAAAACTGCGTACCGCAGCAATAAAACATATAACAGTGACGCATACAACGACGACTAAATATTGCGCGTCAAATTTTTCATAGAAACTATAACGCAAGAGTTCCACACCACTAGTAAATGGATTGAATTGACATATCCAATATAAGACTTCACTGGCTTCTCGCATTTTCCAAAGTGGATATAGGGCGCTAGACAAAAAGAACATGGGGAAGATAACAAAGTTCATGACGCCAGCAAAATTTTCGAGTTGTTTAATATTGTTAGCTAATAATAACCCAATAGAGCCAAGGAAAAGTGCTAATAGAAAAATCACTGGGAACGCATATACATAACCCAAAAAGCTTAATTCAACATCCACTAATAATGCAAACAATAGAAAGATATAAACTTGTATAGCAGAAATTAATGTATTGCCAATCAACTTGCTACACAGCAAAAACTCTCTTGGAAATGGGCTCATCAATAACACCTTCATGCTACCCATTTCACGGTCATAAACCATGGATAGCGAGCTTTGCATGCTATTGAATAATATAATCATAGCGGCGAGGCCCGGTACGATATATTCCTCGTATAAAATGTAGGATTCATATGGCTCTATCATAGATAGACCAAGCGCTGATCTAAACCCTGCTGCAAAAACAAATAACCATAAAAGGGGACGCACAAGCGCACTGAGTAATCGTGAACGTTGTTGCCAAAATTTTAGCATTTCACGCTTTAATACACCCAAAAAGCAACGCCAATACATCTATTTATGCCCCTTTGCTTGAGTAAGGTTGGTGAATAGTTCTGATACATTATCCATTTTGTGTTGTGTTAATAATTTATGGCAACGATCAAAACCTTTAACCTCGCCATTGATTAGCAATAACAAGACATCATCAGTTTCCACTTCTTCTAATAAGTGGGTTGCCCAAAGTACAATCGATTGACGTTTTTTAACGTAATTGCGCACAAAGTTTAGGATTAGCTTTCGAGAGGCAATATCCAGTCCTACGGTAGGTTCGTCTAATAAAAGAAAAGTTGGTTCATGCAATAAACTACGTGCAATTTCAACTCGTCTGCGATGGCCTCCATTTAAATTGCGCACTTTGTCGCTTAATCTATCATTCAGACCTAGCTGTGCGAGTACGTCTTCTATATTCGCTAATGCTTTTGCTTCAGATAAGCCATGTAAAGATGCGAAATATCCTAAATTTTGTTTGATACTGAGGTCGAGATCGAGAGTATTTTCTTGGAACACTACCCCTATTTTACTCAAAATCGATTGGCGCTGCTTTTCCATCTTTTGCTGATTAAAACTTATGTCGCCATTGGTTACTTTTCTTAAACCCGTTAACAGGGAAAATAACGTGCTTTTACCTGCGCCATTAGGCCCAAGCAGAATATTGAAACCTGCTTCTAGACTAAATGAAACGTCATTCAACGCGGCTTTTTTACCAAATTGATAACTTAGTTGATTAACCGAAATATTCATTATTTATATTTAACTGCAACACCCCATGGGTATCGTCCCACTTTTACTGTTTTTACGACATCGTATGAATTTGCATCGACCACTGACACATCGCCACTCACGCCATTAGTGGTAAGTAGTAAGGATTGATCTTCATTAAACGCAAGATGCCAGACTCTTCTACCCACTAATATGTAATCTTCTACTTCATAGGTATCAGTATTGACAACGGCAACCCTGTTGGCGGGGCCAAGCGCAACAAATGCTTTGGGCTGGTCTTTCATTAATAATATCCCAACTGGCTGGATCTTATCTCTAAATACCCCTTTTATTTTAAATTCTATTTCTTTGATTTTTTCTTTTGAGGCGGTATCAAAAACTGACACGGTGCCACCAATTTCAGAACTTACCCATAATAAATCATCATTTAGACTAAAATGCGCATCTCTAGGACGCGCGGCAACTAGGCTATTAGCAATGTTCGCATGCGTTTTAGTATCAACCCAATGCACCATATTGGTTGTTTCCGACGTTACCACCATGGTTTTACCATCATGGCTGACTGCCAACCCTTCAGGTTCAACGCCCACATCTATTTGTGAAATCACCGATTTGCTTGGAATATCAATCACAGTCAGTAATGCATCATCTTCGTTGGCAGTATATATAGTCGTACCATTTGGGTGTAAAGCAATGGTTTCTGGGTCTTCTCCAGATGGCAAATCACCTACAATAGTCAGGGTTTCTAAATCAAGAATTTGAATGCGATTAGAATCAGACGCACATATATACGCAAGTTTTTGATCCGCACTTAAAATAAAACCACGAGGGCGGTCACCTATATCTATTGTGTCTATTACTTCGAAACTGTTCATATCTATAATAGATAAAGTGTCATCTTTTTCGTTGGTTACATAGGCGTATGGCAAAGCATTGCAATAAACATTAAACAACAAAAGACAAGGGACAATAAAATTTGATATGCGCATATTAATTTTCCTTACACCCGGTGACGCTTGCACCTAAGGTATCTAAATCATTGGTTTGATGTAAAAATCCAGGCAAAGGCGCGCTGGTCACTAATGCTCCTGCGTGAGCAAGTATAAGGGGTTGACGCAATTGCCGAGTAGATTTAGCAAAAGATAACTGACGCCCTTTGTATGCGGCAATTGAAGTTTTTTCACTCAACAGTAGTTGGTAAAAACTTTTGTCAGAGTGAGTGCGTGAAGCTTGTACCGCAGTTGATACTGCTGTGACAGCAACATATGAAAAGTAATCGTACTCCGTCATTACGCGTTTAAACTTTTCGGCAAAACGGCCTTGTAATTGTCTTGCTCCCCATTGTTCATGAGTTGAATGCCAGCCTAATGCTTGTAAGCCAGCGCTTCCAGAAATGGGCACTTGATAATAGGTGTTATATGGCAATGAATAAGCAAACTGTTGCGCGTGATCAGCAACAAAAATTGCTTCATATTTGTCACCACTTCGAGTAAATGCAGGAATTTCATTAAAAGCAGATCGGCGCAAATCAAAACTAAATTGCCACGCTTTATTTTCCACAATACTTAACTTAAATTGCTTTGCGGTTTTTTCGAAAGCTTTGGCAAATAACGAATCTTCCATGTTAGGCCCAGTCAGCATCGCAATGTCTTCAATTCGTTTGGTTCTAAACCATTGACCCAAAGCATCGGTTTTCATTTGATAGCTTGGAGCGACATGAAGTATCGGTGCCTCACAATATTTGCTTCTCAATGCGTTGTCATGATTACGAACATTAATAATTAGAGGACGAACCTGCTTTGCCATAAGAGTTTGCAATAAGCTGTCAAAGAACGGGGGGTCGCTATCGATAATCACGGCATGTGAAGATTGAATAGTCGTTTGTTGTGTTTTGTCTAATTTCGCTAAGTCTGATACTCGGATCACGTCAAGTTGTAGCTGGTAGCCCAAAAACTTACCTGTTTTATTAGCATCATCCAACGCACTTTGCGCCCCACTAATACCTTCATTTTCTGGCGATGCTAAATAAGTTGGAACGCCTGGAAACTCATCACGTTGTAATTTTAAATAAGTAATATTAATGATCTGGTTAGTATTTTGAGTAGCGTAACTGGGTGATACTGATAGCGTCAGTAGTAATGTAATGGCGAGGCATGTTCTATTTTTTGACGCGATGCGTGAACAATTGACCAAAAGGTCTTGAAGCATCAATAATTGCCACCAAGAAAATGAACTGGATTGCTTAATGCAAGTACACTTAAAGAAAAATATTTGGCTCATAACTCACAAGAGTTCCAATTATAGAAAGCACTATTAATGCTTTCCACATTACTTGAATTTACCTTGAAATTACAGTTTATTAAGTTAAAAAACCTACTAAAGGATGAAAACGTTATCCATTCTAAAAGATTATACTCAAGCGCTTGTAAAAATTTCAAATTTATACAAGTATAGCGGCATAAAACGCGTTGGAAGTGAACGTATTGTTATGTAAAAACAAAACAATGTGTAGATTTAATAGTGGCGACTAAACTACTTAACACAAAATATATCGGAGTAAGTCAACCAATGAAAAAATATGTTTTTGGGGCGATTCTTTTCCTTTTCTTAAATTCCATAAATAGCGCTATAAGTCGCCCTTTGGACGATATTCAAAAGCAGGGGACAATTATCGTTGCAGTATATGGTGAATACCCTCCGTTTTCTTATCTAAATGAAAATGACGAGCCATCTGGTATTGATGTGGACATAGCTAAGCACATTGCAAAAAAACTTGGTGTCGATATTGATTTTATTTGGATGACAGCGGGCGAAACAAGTGATGATGATCTTAGAAATTATATTTGGAAAGGCCATATTATCCATAAGGTAAAAGCTGATTTAATGATGCGTGCCCCCTATGATAGAAAATACAGCATGAAACGAGACGATGTAGGCCTACTTGTTAATGAACTTGTGCACATGTTTGGCCCCTATCATTCTGAAACTTGGAAAATTGTGCACAATGTTGAACGCTTGCCAGACGTACCCACTATGTCCATGTTTCAATATCACAAAATTGGTGTAGAGAATGACTCTATCCCGTATTTCTATCTAAATTCTGCGTTTAAAGGGATATTTAGAAATAATACCTCCACCTACTCAAATAACGAAGAAGCAATATCGGCAATGCAAGCGGGCAAAGTTGATGCGGTAATGGGGTTACGCTCACAAATAAGCCATTTACATGCGGACCTTCCCAAAGATGAATATAAATTATCGAGCAATGCGTTTCCCCTTATTGGCAAGCAAAAGTGGGACATTGGTATGGCTGTGCACAATGATTATAGAGCCTTAGCTTACGAAACGGGTGATGTGGTGACTGAACTTATTATGAGCGGTGAGATGCAAAAGATTTTCGACAAATACAATACTATTTATCAAATGCCTGACTACTATAAGACTGAATAGCTTAAAAAAAATTCGTTATTCATATACAAAAAACATAAGCGAATAAACTTTTATTGACATATAAAGCGTTTATTTTGTCATTTCAAACAAATAAATTAATACCTCTCGGTATAAATTTTCCAATAAAATCAACGTTTAATCTAGTTCCTCCTACTAAAGGAGGGCTTAATTCAAACACGCGGTGCATACAAACCATTAACATTCATATGTACTCTGTACGGCGGTTGGAAATCATAATTGTGTAGTCGTCGATCCTTTACAAATTATGTTTTCTCGGATTGATTAACTAATGATTAGGAACAAATCATGCGAATGAAGCAAATTACAAAAGCGATCACTTTGGCACTGTCTGTAGCAGTGTCTTCGGGCATCGCAGTTACAGCGAATGCACAAGTAACTGACAAAGATATAATGAATGATGCCACAACTACTAATGACGTAGTTACATATGGCATGGGTCTAAGTGGTCAACGCTATAGTCCATTATCAAAAGTAAACGCAGAAACTGTACAAGATTTGCGACCTGTCTGGGCTTTCTCCTTTGGTGGTGAAAAGCAACGCGGTCAAGAATCTCAGCCAATGGTTAAAGATGGCGTCATGTATGTGACGGGTTCTTACTCTCGCGTATACGCTATTGATACTACAACTGGTGAAGAATTATGGCAGTACGAAGCGCGTTTACCAGACGGTATCATGCCTTGCTGTGACGTTATCAACCGTGGTGTTGCTTTATATGATGACCTAGTTATTTTCGGTACACTTGATGCGAAACTTGTCGCATTAGATGCTAAAACAGGTAAGACCAGATGGTCTAAAAAAGTTGAAAACTATAAAGCAGGTTACGCCATTACTTCTGCTCCAATTGTAGTTAGAGGTAAAGTTATCACCGGTATATCTGGTGGTGAATTTGGTATTGTTGGTTCTGTTTACGCATATGATGCTAAAACAGGCGCCAAAGTATGGCAAAGACCAACCGTTGAAGGCCACATGGGTTACAAATGGGTTGATGGTAAGAAAATTGAGACCGGTATTTCTGGTGGTGAAGCAGGCAAAACATGGCCAGCAGAATTATGGAAATCAGGTGGCGCAGCAACATGGCTAGGCGGTACTTATGATGCCGATACCGATTCTTTATTCTTCGGTACAGGTAACCCAGCACCTTGGAACTCGCATATGCGTCCTGGTGATAACTTGTTCTCTTCTTCACGTGTTGCGATTGACCCAGATGATGGCTCAATAAAATGGCATTTCCAAACTACTCCTCATGACGGTTGGGATTACGATGGCGTAAATGAACTTATTTCTTTTGAGTATGACCAAGCTGGAAAAACCGTGAAAGCAGCAGCAACAGCAGATAGAAACGGATTTTTCTATGTACTTAACCGTGAAAATGGTGACTTCATCAGAGGTTTCCCTTTTGTAGATGAAGTTAACTGGGCTTCAGGCTTAGATAAGAATGGCCGTCCTATTTACAATGATGAAAACCGCCCTGGTAATCCATCAGACGCATCTGATGGTAAGCAAGGCAAGCAAGTAGTGGCTAGACCTTCGTTCTTAGGTGGTAAAAACTGGATGCCAATGGCGTTTTCACCAGATACAGGTTATTTCTATGTTCCTTCAAATGAGTGGGAAATGGATATCTGGAACGAACCTACTGCATATAAGCAAGGTGCAGCATACTTAGGTGCAGGCTTTACTATCAAGTCAGTACAAGATGACTACATTGGTGTACTTCGTGCTATCGATCCTAAAACAGGTGAAGAAGTATGGAGACAAAATAACTTTGCTCCTTTATGGGGTGGAGTAATGACAACTGCTGGCGGACTTGTATGGACAGGTAACCCTGAAGGTTATTTGATGGCTTTTGATGCTAAATCAGGTGAGAAGCTTTATGAATTCAACACAGGCTCTGGAATCGTAGGCACACCTATTACTTGGGATCAGGATGGCGAGCAGTTTATCTCTGTAGTTTCAGGTTGGGGTGGCGCTGTTCCATTGTGGGGCGGTGAAGTGGCTAAGCGTGTTAAAAACCTTAACCAAGGTGGCACAGTCTGGACATTTAAATTACCTAAGCGTTATGAAAAAAGTAATCTAGCTAAAAACTAGTTTTAGATTAGTTTGAAATGTATTAGGCCCCGCTATATGTGGGGCTTATTGTTATAAAGTAGGAGGTTTCCGCTACTTATGGCTAGTTGACCTAGTCATTCCATTTTTAATACTGTTAACAGTATATCCAACGGTATTTTTTGCTTTGAAGCTAGGTTTTGATAATTTTATGTTCACAAATAATTCAGGTTATACACATTTATCTCGAATTATCATTGTGAGTTTTATATTTGTGTTTTTAATTTTTAGTATTGTGACTTATTTTGTTATCAAAAAAAATATCAGTGATGAAACACAAGCCGCTATGATGCAAGCAAAAGCGATGCAACAAACTCAAGTGTCAATCGATAGTATGCAAAAAATACTTAGCAATAGTCCCCATTTAAAAGTAGAACGTTTTTTTGGGCGGCTTGGTGGTGATGGGCCAGCAGAAACTGAGGTTAGTCTGTCTAGGAATATGGTTAATGATATTGAGCCGATTGTCATGCCGCTATCAGAAAACAGTTACTTTATTATCAGTCCTGACAACCAAACTGAATTTTCACAAAACATGATATTCTTTTATTTGGTTGCGGGCCTCTTTATTGTCACACTAGCATTATTGCTAATTATCATAAGAATAGGTATTCAGCACCAATTAAAACCTTTGAAGCAATTGGCCATCGCTTTACAAAATACACTCAAAGATGACCAGATTGATATTAATAGGCAAGTCGCTTTACCTCACTCAGATATGCAAGAGATTCAGGCTGTATTTTATGAGTATTCAAAGCTTAAACAAACACTTGTTAAAAAAGAGCTAGCGCTACTAGATGCTGATCGAAAGCTAGCTATGCTGCAAGAGCAGGAGCGAAGTTATTTAGCAAGAGAGCTTCACGATAATGTTGGACAGTTGATTACTAGTACAAAAGCTTACGCACACATGTTAGCGAATACTGACAATCAACAAATAATTGAAACAAGCAGTGCGAAGATAAAATCATTTTGCTCTCAAATTAGCACGGCTATTCGTCAATTAACTGACCATTTACACCCCATAATTCTAGACAAAGTTACACTATGGGAAGCCGCCCAAAGATTAGTACTAGAGCAACAAGATATTACTCCAAACATGAATTGGCAGATAGATATTCAATGCGAAAAATTTGATGCTAACAAAGAACGAGACATCCATTTGTACCGAATTATTCAAGAATCAATCAACAATATTATCAAGCATTCACAAGCTAAGAATGCGTTTTTAAGCGCTTCAATAATTGAACATACCCTTTATTTAGAGATAAAGGACGATGGTGTGGGTATAAAACATGACAAACAAGAGCTAGGGCTAGGGTTGTCTTCCATTAAAACGAGAGCGCGCTGCATTGGCGCTGAATTATCGATTAATAATGATAGTGGTACTAACATTCTATTATCGGTCAATATTGAAACTGAGAACGCTATTTCATGAATATTATAATTGTAGATGACCACAGCGTTGTGAGAGAAGGGTATAAAGCTTTAATCAATATGATGATCCCTGAGGCTAAGTTATATGAAGCTGCAAATGGTCAAGAGAGCCTAAATGCTCTAAAAGATAACGATATAGATCTTATGATACTAGACATTAACTTAGCCCATGAAAGCGGTTTGGTCTTGGCTCAACAATTTTTAAAAAGCCACCCTAGTTTAAAAATAATATTTTTCAGCATGTTTGAAGACGGGGCAATACTGCAACGTGCTATGGAAACGGGGGCGATGGGATACATTAGCAAGCAAAGCGATCCTGAGGTATTAATTTCTGCGATCCAAGTGGTTAACAAAGGTCAAAAATATATTGAGAAAGACTTGGCTGTTAGGCTAGCAAAGCGATTACTTACAGATCAAATAGATATTCAGAGCCGCTTAACTGCCAGAGAGTTTGAAATTTTTATCGCCTTTGCCATGAAAAAAAGTCGAGTTGAAACGGCGAAAAATTTAGATATATCCATAAAAACAATCTCCAATACGCTAACCACAATCAAGCGCAAACTAAACGTTGAGGTGAATGAGTTTTCCGACTTAGCCATCCAACACGGATATATAGGTTCAATTTAAGCGTTTAATTTTAGCGCAGCCTAAAACGGCTTTCCCCTCCTAAAGTAGGAGCTAAATCGACCTATTGAATTATAGCGAAATTTGATGAAAGCGACCATCATTTACAAACTCTTAAATATGCTTAACGCTCATGCTTAAGCACCTTGAAAATTGAAAAATAGGCACTCTATATGATATATGCAAATCCAGGAAGTGAAGGCTCTGTCATTACCTTCAAACCACGATATGAAAACTTTATTGGCGGAGAGTGGGTAGCCCCAGTTAAAGGGGAATATTTCGACGCAACTTCACCAGTAGATGGAAGTGTTATCGCTCAGATACCACGTTCTACTTCTGAAGATGTGGAAAAAGCGCTTGATGCAGCACATGCAGCCAAGCAAGCGTGGGCTGATACATCAGTAGCTGAACGTTCTGGGCTTTTGCTTAAAATTGCTGACATAATGGAAGCGAACCTAGAGTTACTTGCCGTTGCAGAAACTTGGGACAACGGTAAAGCAGTTCGTGAAACAATCAATGCTGATATCCCACTTTGTATTGATCACTTTAGATATTATGCTGGCTGTATTCGTGCTCAAGAAGGCACGATGGGTGAAATAGATAAAAATACTGTTGCTTATCATTTTCATGAACCATACGGCGTAGTAGGGCAAATCATCCCTTGGAACTTCCCATTACTAATGGCAGCGTGGAAACTTGCTCCAGCTATCGTAACGGGTAACGTTGTGGTTATGAAACCTGCAGAGCAAACTCCGGTGTCTATTCTTGTGCTATGTGAATTATTACAAGATATTATACCACCTGGCGTGTTAAATATAATAAATGGTTTTGGTGCAGAAGCGGGTCAAGCTTTAGCAACAAGCACGCGTATTGCTAAAATTGCGTTTACTGGTTCTACTCCTGTTGGTGGCCATATTCTAAGATGTGCTGCTGAAAACCTTATTCCATCAACGGTAGAACTTGGTGGTAAATCTCCTAACGTCTTTTTTGAAGACATTATGAATTATGAGCCAGAGTTTATAGAAAAATGTGCTGAAGGATTCGTTTTAGCTTACTTTAACCAAGGTGAAGTATGTACTTGTCCATCAAGAGCCCTTGTTCAAGAGAGTATCTATGATGAATTTATGGAAGCAGTAATTAAGAAAATCAACGTCATCAAGCGTGGCAACCCGCTTGATACTGAAACAATGGTAGGTGCTCAAGCTTCTGATGAGCAATTCCAGAAAATTCAAAAGTACATTAATATTGGTCGTGATGAAGGTGCTGAAGTTGTTGTAGGCGGAAACGTTGCTGACGTGGAAGGTCTTGAGAATGGATTTTATATTGAGCCTACTATTCTTAAAGGCCATAATAAAATGCGCGTGTTCCAAGAAGAAATCTTTGGACCTGTTGTATCTGTTCAAACCTTCAAAACTGAAGAAGAAGCCATTGCCATTGCCAATGACACTGCTTTCGGTTTAGGTGCCGGCTTGTGGACGCGTGACGCCAATAGAATGTTCCGCGTAGGTCGTGCTATCGAAGCTGGACGTGTATGGACAAACTGCTATCACTTGTATCCGGCTCATGCTGCATTCGGTGGTTATAAGAAATCTGGTATTGGTCGCGAAACACATAAAATGATGATGGACCATTATCAACAAACTAAGAACTTACTAGTTAGCTATGACACAAACCCTCTTGGTTTCTTCTAAGCTAAGCTATAACAGTAATAAGCGGGCATTTTAATATGCCCGTTTTTTTTATTATGAAAAATCTCATTGCGTTTATTTTTTTAATATTTTTATTCCTCAGTTCGGTAGTTTCTGCAAAAGAAGATGCAACCGACATTCCCGAGAATATTAAACAAATTTTCCCAACGGCTACTAGAGTTGAGGCCCCCCATACCGATATTCCCGTTATACCTGTTTATCAGTTGCAGGAATTCTTGGGTTATGCGTTTGAGTCCCGCCACTTTGCTAATTTCATAGGGTTTTCAGGTAAACCAATTAATATGTTAATTGGCATAGACGATAAAGGGCAATTTATTGATGTGAAGGTCCTGTCGCATGCTGAGCCTATATTTTTGCATGGGTTAGGTGAACAATCTATGCATGACTTTGTTGCTCAATATAAAGGGCACAATATAAAACAACGTTTTATTATTGGTGGCAATAAAGCCTCAGGTGTAGATGCGAATTATTTTGATGGTGTAACAAAGGCAACGGTATCAGTTTTAGTTATAAACGATACGATAATTACTTCAGCACTTAAAGTTGCGCGCTCTAAGCTTAACGGGTTTGCCCCCTTAAGCAATAAAATGCTTAATCCTGACTATTTCGAACCGCTTGATTTTAATCAGTTAGTTGAAAAAAGATTAATTACAGAGCATACCATTTATGAAAAAGACTTTGCAGAACTTCCATCAGAAATCATAAGAGCTGGAACAGATTATATTGATGAAAATAAGGTGTTTTCACAGCACTACTATTTGTTTCTAAACATTCCTATAGTGGGTAAAAATATACTGGGAGAAGATGAATACGCAAGACTAGAAAAGGACTTAATGCCTGGTGAAATCGCATTGATGGTCCTTAACACTCAAGCATACTCATTCTTAAGCGATGAATTTATCCCGCAAACCTATCCAGAAAATCTTCGCCTTAATCAAGGTGAGCTGCCATTACCAGCTAAAGACTTAGATTTTTACGGCTTTTATCCTGCTAAATTTAAGGCTAATTTGCCTGAATATAATGAGATAAAAATACTCAAACTAAAATCTCAAAGCGGGATGGATCTAAGTCAAAAAATTGATATATCTATCGCACTTACATACAGCCCTAGCTTTTTTGAACGCGAACAACATTTATTTACCTATGGCTTAACCTTACCCGACGAACTCTTCATGTTAAATCCAGATTCTATCGTTGAAACAAAAGATCCACTTTGGGTGACGTTATGGAAATCAAGAATCTTAGAAATTAGTATTGTGAGCATATATTTAGTGCTACTCACTTACTTTTTTGTATTTCAAAGTAAGTATGTTAAGCATACAAAGCTTGTTCACAGTGCGCGATTTGTTAGTTTATTTTTTATTTTATTTTTTATAGGCTTTTACGCACAAGGTCAGCTGTCAGTTGTTAATATCTACACGCTATTACTCTCAGTATGGGACGGTTTTACAATAGAAGTCTTTTTGTTAGACCCCGTTATTTTTATTTTGTGGGCGTTCGTTTTTGTCAGCTTATTTTTATTTGGCAGAGGATTATATTGCGGTTGGCTTTGCCCATTTGGTGCGCTACAAGAAATGATGGGGCTTCTAGCTAAGAAATTAAAAATAAAACAAATCAAAATAAAAGATCAACATCATCAAATTGGCATTAAGATAAAGTATTTTATTTTATTAGGTATAGTCGCTAGTGCTTTTTATTCATATACTTTAGGTGAGATTCTATCTGAAGCTGAGCCGTTTAAAACCGCTATTACGCTTTACTTTGTTAGGTATTGGCCCTTTGTGTTGTATGCAGTAGCATTATTGTTACTCAGTATGAAAATACATAAGGTATACTGTCGCTATCTTTGTCCTTTAGGCGCTGGTTTAGCGGTGTTAGGGCGTTTCCCAATTTTTAAACTTTTGCGCCGTCGAGATGAATGTGGCAGCCCATGTCAGCTTTGTAAACAGCGCAAGTGTGACATTGACGCTATCAATCGGGATGGAAGTATTGATTATTCAGAATGCATTCAATGTTTAGAATGTGTCGTGACCCTAGATAATCCAAATTTATGTAAAATTGACAAATATAAAAAGAGGCCAATTTATGCCCGTGTCGAAACCTTCAATCCTAACTAGTAGTCGACGGTTAGTTAACGATAGCCCTGACTTAATGATTAATACCCAAAGAGCGGTTCAAGAAGCGATTAGTGACATTCTCGCAAAAACAGAAGTGGAACAAATTGAATTATTAATCGTCCACTTTTCAGTTGCTTTCGATTTCGACCAAATTCTTACCTGTTTGAATGCTGAATTTTCTGCCACGCAAGTCATTGGTTGTTCTAGTGCAGGTGAATTCAACATGCAAGGTTATCAAACTCAAAGTATCGTGTTTGTTGCTTTGCTTAAATCAGATTTTGTTTGTTCAACTCATTTACTCGAACAAGTAGATGAAGTGAGTTTTGATTCCGCTTATAAAATTGCGGCAGATTTACGTCAAAACCTACGTGAAAAAGCTTCTTTTGAATCAGAGCAACAAATGGTCATTTCTTTCCTTGACGGACTGAGCATGAATGAAGAAGTATTTTTGCATTCATTTAGTCCTGTTTTTGGCAACATCCCTCATTTTGGAGGGAGTGCAGGGGACGATTTAGAGCTTAACGCAACGTATTTATTATACAACGGTCGCATCGTACAGAAAGCCTCTATTATAACGTTAATAGGGTCTAGGGGACCTTTTAAAGTGTTCTCTGTCGACCATATAGAAACGCCAGTTTCTCGACTCGTAGTAACTAATGCTGACCCATCAACAAGAACAGTGTTCGAGCTCAACGGAGAGCCTGCCGCTGAATACTATGCAAAACTAATGGGTAAAGATGTAAAAGAACTGTCTCCTAAAGTGTTTTCGAAGTTTCCACTAGCCGTACTAATGGGAGGGAAATATTTTATCCGCTCTATTCAGAAAATTGATATTATAACTAATTCTTTGACATTCTACTGTGCGGTTGACCTAGGTATGATTTTGACCGCTGTTCAATTAGGTGAATGTTCACAAACGTTACAATCAAAATTGGAAGAACTGAGACTGGAGCTTGGTGAACCAGAGATGATCTATGGATGTGATTGTTTTCTTCGTCGTTTAGATATTATTCAAAGTGGAAAAGAACAAGATATCAAGAACATGCAACAAGAGTTTAAAATTGCAGGTTTTAATGCGTACGGTGAGCATATGAATTCTATTCATATGAACCAAACATTTACGGGAGTTTATTTTGCAAGAGCTAGTAAACTATCAAATTAGTTCTGATATAGGGACTCTTCAAAAAGAGGTGTCTGAGCTAAGGAGAGAAAATAAAAAGCTAGAAAAAATAAATGATGCCTTGATCTATAGAATGGAAGAGGGGAACCGCCTTAATGTTGCTTACCATGCTTTTGAGCATGCGGTAAATTTATCAGAAAAAGTAAACGAACAAACCGAACAACTCAATAAAGCACTTCAAGACCTAGAATCACGTAACCATGAGTTAGCCTTAGCAAATAGTCTAACGAAAAAAACGCAACAAAGATTGCACGACGCGGTTGAAAGTAGCCAACAGCCAATGGTTTTGACAGACAAAGAAAAAAATATAACTTTTTTTAACACTAAGTTTTCTGAAATTTGGAAAGAGACTAACGTAAAGCCCAAGATAGGTGTCGATTTTTATGAAATTATTCAATCAGCAAAAGTAAATGGAATAATCACCAGAGCGATGCCGAATGTCGGTGAAAATATCATGATTTACCATTTCTCAAATAATACATGGTATCAAGTATCTGAAAGCACGACTGAAGATTCTGGTACAGTTATTGTGTTTAATGATATTACTGATATTAAGCTGCGAGAATCTAGTAAGCACGCAAGAGTTATTCGTCAAAAAAACCAAATTCTTCAGAGCTTAATTGATAACATTAAGGTGGGTATTTTAAGAGTTAAAAAGACTGGAGAGTTGGAGTTCTGGAATGATACTTTTTTAAGTTATTCCGGGCTAAGTAATACGCAATTATTACGCTGTAAAACGTTGACTAAGTTGTCAAAAGTATTTTCATTAAATGGGTTAGCATTAAATCGGGATGAAAGTCACGTTCAATATCTTGATAAAGATTTAATTGTTGAAAGAGAAGTAACATTAATCAACGACTCATGGCTATACACATTTAAAGATATTACATCACAATATAAGTATGCAGAGACTCTGCGAGAAAGAGAGAGTTGGATAAGACTTATTACTGACAACATTCCAGCACTTATTGCTTATATTGGTTCAGAGCGTGAGTTCCAATATACAAATAAAGCCTATAGAGACTGGTATGGTATAGAAAAAAACCAGTTTCAAGATCTGCCTATAGAAAAAAGTCATTTGAGTGATATATTTCCGCGTATTAGTCAATACTTGCAACGGGTACGCGATGGTGAGGTGGTAGAATTCTCTAGTGAAGAGGTCAATGCAAACGGAAACAAAGGTATATTAAAAAAGGTCTACATACCACACATCGACAGTCATGATAAAGTTGTAGGGCACTTCGTATTAGCAACGGATATTACAGAGCAAGTAAAAGTTGAAAACGAACTCCTATTGGCGAAACAAGGCCTTGAAAATAGAGTAGAGGAGCGCACCGTAAAGTTAAACGAAATCAATATTGCATTGCGTGAGGCGGTAGAAAATAAAACAAAGTTTATCGCTGCATTAAGCCACGATTTACTTCAGCCGTTAAGTGCAGCGATATTATTTAATGAATCGCTCAAAATTCGCTGCAATGCGAAAGACGCCGATATAGTCGATTCTCTGGAAAATTCTCTTTCTGATCTAGAAGCATTAATCCGCACGTTGATAGATATTTCTAAGCTTGATGCAGGTTTGATGCAACCCAATATTAGAAATACAGATTGCAATCCGATGCTTAATCAGTTGGCTAAGGAGTTCTCGCGACTAAGTAAAGATTATGGGGTTGATTTTAACTTTAAATTTCATCAGGCGCATAGTAAAACGGATACGGTATTACTCGCGAGAATACTACGGAATATATTATCCAATGCGCTCAAATATGGTGCCCATAGCAAAGTGCTTTTTGTTGCACGTCAAATAGGTAAAGAAGTACATTTCATGGTGTTGGATCAGGGTTTAGGTATGACTGAAGAAGAACAATGTTTAATATTTAAAGAATTCGAACGTTTACCTAATGACTTAAACTATAGTCATAGCTTAGGTCTTGGATTATCTATTGTAGATAAAATGGCTAAGTTATTAAGGCACACCATAGAAGTGCGTTCACAGAAAGGCAGAGGCTCATGCTTTATTATTAAAGCGCCTAATGCGGCCAGTATGGTTAGTGAAGAAAAGCCTCAAACTAAAGAAGAGGTTATTGTTAATCAGTTAAATACGGCAAATATTTGGCATATTGATAATGATCTAGGTGTGAGACTAGCTATGCAATCACTATTTGAAAGTTGGGGGGTTGAGCTTGATAGTTATCAAAGCTATGAACAATGTGTAACGGTAAACGAGGGTTGCCTTGACCAATGTGATACCCTATTGCTTGATTATCACTTAGATAAAAATGTAAATGGCTTAGATATAGCAAGCAAGTTGAGACACTCCTATCCTCAACTTCCTATTATTCTGTGTACCGCGAATCATTCCAAAGGCTTAGAAAAGCAAGCAAAAGACATGAACATTCCAATTATCTACAAACCGATAGAGCCTTTGAAGCTTCGCTTAACGCTAAATATGCAATTAATTGCCAGACAAGCAAGTAAAGCACTATAAATATTTGCTTTTATACTGGGAAAAAAAATTGGTCCAAATTAATATTGCCCGCACCAGCCACCACTTGAACTCGGCTGGTAGCACCTAATTTTCTGAGTATAGACGATACATGTGACTTGACTGTAGTCTCTGAGATATGCAGCTCATAGGCAATCACCTTATTAGCTAGACCTTGATTCAAGTATTTAAGAACGGTAAGTTCCTTACGCGTCAAAGACCGAATTTTTTCAGGAGATATTTTAGGCTCGGATTTTTGCGAATTAACATTGTTGTTACGCATAATATCTGATGGCAAGCACACATTCCCTTCAAAAATAGACTCTATTGATGAAGCGATTTCTTCAATTGAACTTGATTTGGAAATAAAGCCGACTGCACCATATGAAATGCTTTGTAAAATGCTTTGTTTTTCAGTCTCTGCTGATATGATCACTACAGCACTATTTGGGTAATTATTTCGGAGCTCTAGTAACCCACTTAAGCCATTGGAATCTGGCATGTTAAGATCAAGCATAACCAAATCGTAATTTGAATCATTTTTTAATATTTCAAGAGCGGCGGCAAGGGTGCCCGCTTCACAAATAGTTGTGTCTTGAAATCGGCGTCTAAGTATCGTTGTCATTGCATGACGGAAAATAGGATGATCATCAATAATAAGTATCTTAGTCTTCATTTTACAAATCTCATTGTGATGGTTGAGGAAAAAACGGCATTACACAACCTGAATCGGTTTGTTAACATACAATTTACATTATAACATTGATAGCACAATAGACCAAAGTATTGGTTCTATTGGATGAAAATAAACATTCATTTGAAATGAAATGAGGGTAAAAAGAATAAATGACAACTTTATTTTTAATAGTGACATAATTCCCTTTCTTACCGTCATAACCTTTGAATGCACACTGCACAAACTGTCTTTTGTTAACGTTTAGCTAATGCAATGTTTAAATCTCAGCTAATAACTCTGCACGCTTAGCCTGATATTCTTGTTCTGAAATTAGGCCTTTGCTCTTTAAATTTTGTAATATCTTAAAACGCTCTTCCAGTGTTTTTATTGAGGTTTTTGGAGAATCAGTGGCTTTTTGATGAAGTGGTTGACTAGCATGTTGTTTCTTGGCACTTTTTCTTATTTGGGTGCTTGATGACGCTTCGCGCTCATTTAGTATTTGTTCAACTTCTTGGCGGGTTAAGCCGGTATGATTATTCTCTATTGTAGAGGTAGCTTGCTGTTGAATTATTTGAGGAAGTTCAGATAGCTTTGACAAAGCTATGTTTACTTCATTTTGCTGTAAAATAGAGAAACCATCCAACTGAGACAATAATCCTAATGAGTTTTTCTTCGATGCTACAGAAGAACTATCTAACCCAAAATCGAAATCGTAACGCACCAACCCTTGATTGGTTGCATCGTAAACAGATTCATAGCCATGTTGTCGCTCTCTATCAACATCGCCTATTTTTAGTGTCAGTGTGTTTTGTTTAACAAATATGCTTCCTGCAGTAAATACATCGCGTTTTAAGAAACCAGCTAGAGAGGATTTTTTCTTTACTAATGAAAACACAACCACCTGATTTTGATTCGCTTGGGAAAGTGCACTAGGCAAGTATTTGGACAATAAACTTATCTGTTCACGCGTGAAAAGCGGTAAGTCTTCTTTTTCGGTAGATTTTACAATCGAAATTTGATTTAAAAATGCGTTGCTTACATCACTAGTAATAGTTTTAGAATGCTCATAGTTGCTCGACTCTACTTCAAGTAGTTTTATAAAAACATTTTTGTTTTCCTGCCAAATTATTTCATCAGATAGGCTAGAAAAAGAGATAAAAACACTCATACAGATACATAAAAGTTTTGTTATTGTTATCAGTCTCATATATCAAGTATTCCTTTTTCGTTTCTAAAAGTCAGTTGCTTAAAATGCAAAAAACATCACAGCTCTCACTGTGATGTTTCAGATTGTTGAAAAAGGTCTGGACGTAAGTCCGGACCTTTGATCTAATAGGTATAGTGAAATTTAAGGGACTCACTATGCTAAAAGAAAAAGGTCCAACTCAACATCAGCTCGAAATGGTCGCCATTGACCAGCTCGTTCCACAAGGCCACCTCGTTAGACTCCTAGACGCTACCATTGATTTCGAATTTATCAGAGATGAAGTCAGTCATCTATATTGTAGTAACAATGGTCGCCCAGCGACTGATCCAGTCCGCTTCTTCAAGATCCTATTTTTAGGCTACCTATTCGGTATTTCCAGCGAGCGTCGCTTAGTCAAAGAGATTGAGGTGAATGTCGCTTATCGTTGGTTTCTAGAAATGGGATTAACTGAAGATGTCATTAACCATTCAACGCTAAGTCAGAATCGCATTAAGCGGTTCAAAGATAGCGATATCTACCAAACTATTTTCGATAATATTGTGCGCCAAGCGATGAAGCTCAAACTGATTGGAGGGCACAGCTTGTTTGCTGATAGCACGCATCTAAAAGCAAATGCCAACAAGCGCCGTTACGATATTAAAGATTTGGAAGTCTCACCTAGTGTGTATATAGAGCAACTGAACGAAGCGGTTAGTATTGATAGAGAATTGTCTGGAAAAAAGCCCCTGAAGTGTAAGGAAGAAACGCCAAGCACTAAACCTACTAAAGTCAGTCGCACAGATGCTGATGCAGGCTTCATGGTCAGAGATGAAAAGCCTAAAGGCTTCTTCTACCTTGACCACCGCACGGTCGATGGCAAGCACAATATCATTGTGGACACACATGCCACGCTAGGTAATGTTCACGATTCCCAACCCATTATCAGTCGCATTGACCGTATTCTCGATACCTTTGATATTGAGCCGGTTGCTGTTGGCTTAGACGCAGGCTACTTTACGGCTGCGGTATGCCATGAATTAGAAGAAAGACAACTGATTGGCGTAATGGGTTATCGCAGGCCAAAAAAGAAGAAAGGTTACTTTGCCAAGCGTGAATATCTCTATGACGCCAATGATGACACTTATACCTGTCCACAAGGACAAGTGCTTCCTTATAAAACGACTAATCGACAAGGCTACCGACACTATCACTCCGACCCCAAACAATGCAAAAACTGCCCTGTAAGAGAGCGATGTACAAACAGTCAAAACATGACGAAAGTCGTTACAAGACACGTATGGCAAGCAAGTGTTGAACGAGCAAACGAGGTGCGACTGAGTGATTGGGGCAAAAAACGATATAAACGGCGCTCACAAACGGTTGAACGAAGCTTCGCAGATGCCAAACAACACCATAATCACCGTTATGCGCGTTATCGTGGGTTGGACAAGGTCAATATGCAGTGTTTGTTAGCTGCAGCGTGTCAAAATATGAAGAAAATCGCGATGGCGAAGATTAACAGTTAGTGGGAGAGTTATACCCTTAAAAAAATACCTGAAACGTGCCATATTCGAGCGAGAAACACGCTTATACCTCTTCTGAATTAGAAAAATCCAATAAACCACTCGAGACCTAATTCCATAAAAAATCGCGATCGTAGCCTTCGGCTACTCCAAAAAATAAACCCCCAGCAAAAAAGAGGGGGTTTATCATCAGTCTGAAACATCACAGCTCTCACTGTGATGTTTCTAAATTATGGCATAGATGCCATTAGAAGAAGAATGTTGCACCTAACTGAAATAAATTTAAGTCCTGAGCGCCATCATATAAAGCTTGAGCATTCGCTGTACCATCTACATCAAGGCTGATGATTTCATATTTTGCATACATGAGGAATCGTCCACCGAAATATTGCTCGGCTGCAAAACCCAACACTGATAATTGAGAGCCAGTTACACCTTCTAGATGTGCCATACCATATTGGTCATTGTAGCTACCATAGTCAACATAAAACGCAGAATCGCCATAACTGTTAAATGCGCGCTTCACACCTACTTTTATATGGTAAACATCTGTGTCATCGCCAGATCCAACATCTGCATCTTCTACGTCTTCCATTTGATAAGCAAATGTTCCGAACATACCGCTTTCAGCGTCCATCAAACCAAGTTGGAATTGTAACGTTTCTGAAGAGCTGCCCAGGACGTTTTGACCACCATCTGCATTATATGCATAACCGGCGTTAAACATAGTCGTTAGACCCGCTACTTCGCCCGCATATTTTAGCGCGACGTCATACACTTCATCGTTTGCGTATCCAACAGCAATGTTAACACCACCAAACTCTGGGAGGTCATATCGAATACCGTTACGATAAATACCGTTACAATCGATACCTATACCTAAACCATTAAGGCCAGCACACTGTGCAAAGTTCCCCCAAGTTTGGTTACCCGCTGTAGCATCAACGCCACGAATACTAAAGCCTAACATTCTGAACAATGGAGAAATACCAGACCAAATAGTGACAGAAGGATCCGCAAGTACAGCGATATTATCTGTCGGCATACTTTGCGTACCAATGGTAATTTTACCAAAATCACCACTCATATATACGTTGTTGGATAAGAGACTAACGCCGCTACCAAACGCATTTGCATTACTTATACCGTCTTGGTTAGACAGTAGTGGAGATGAGCTATTTCCATCAACAGCAGCAGTTGGCTCAACAATCACTTCAAAGCCAAACTGTAAACCTGTATTTTCAGGCTTATAACCGCCTGTTAGCGCTATCCGACTGCCTAATGTGGTTCCATTGTCACCTAGTTGTGCAATGTCAGAACCTTGGCCATCATCATAATAAGTGATACCTTCATTTATCCAGCCTGAAATTTTCCACGTTGCTTCGTCGTCTGCCATTGCAGTTGCAGACATACTTGCAAGAATTGCAGTAGCGATACAAGTCTTAAATAACTTTTTATTGTTCATAGTGTGTTCCGTTTGATTGTTGTGAATGCTAATTTTCAATCATGCTTTCAATAGTAAAGGCTTGATAAATATACTCGCGCTATTGATGTAACATTTCATTGACAGTGAGTAGCATAATAATTACATTTAAATTTCAAACTATTAACTATTAGACCTGTAAACCTCGTCCTTTAGTAGGAAGAAGAAACGAAGTGTTGTTGGTAAAGTGAGAAATGGCGTGGCTTGAGCTTACTGTAAACATAGTTAACATCAATTTTGGATAAGAAGTCATTCGAGACAATAGGGCTATTAACTGCTGCTTCTTATACAAGACTCAGGTTAGTTATACTATCCCAGATAAAATTTCTGGATAGTCAGAAAGAAGCGCTCTCTCTTGTTCCTGAATGACGTCAATTTCTAGATGGTCTTGTTTTCTATCGTTTTGACGTATCGGATTGGTAATATGTTTGATTACCTTGGTGGGTTTGCTGCTTAAAAAATACAAATCATCAGCCAATGCGAGCGCCTCCTGCAGATTGTGAGTCACTAGCAGTGCACTTGCTTGGTTTTTGTTTAACAGACCTCTTACAAGCTTTATAAGGTAACGGGCTGTGGGTGCATCTAATGAGCTAAATGCCTCATCTAGTAATACCAAATTGGGTTTATTTACAAATGCTCTAGCAATGCTTACTCTTCTTTGCATGCCTCCTGATAACTGAACGGGATAAACGCCTGCTACATCATGTAGCTTTACGTCTACTAACAGTTGCTTAATATCAGAAGAAGATAAATTAGGCTCTATCAATGCAAGGTTTTGTTCAATACTGAGCCAAGGTATAAGTCGTGCCTCTTGAAATATATATGCTAACTTGAGCTCTTCTGGTGGACTATAATGTTTAACGTCTATAAGACCTGCTATCACATTTAACATAGTTGTTTTGCCGCATCCAGATGGACCAATTAGGGCAGACGTGCGATTTTCTCTGACTGCAAAAGAACAAGAGTCGACAATTAGTTGGTTGTCTAAGTTTATGCCGTGCAAGTGAAATTCTACTTTCCTCATTGCTGGCGTCCTCGCTGTATTCTCTTTTCAAGTGGCTTAAAAACAAACCAATCTACACTAAACATTACTATCATAAAGCTAAACGCATACGCCAATATACTGGCAATATCAAAATGTCCGAAAAAGGTGTGTAAACCAAAACCGATGCCGTCGCTGCGCCCTAACAACTCAACCACAAGAACGATTTTCCAAATAAGTGCTAGTCCGTTTCTGGCAGCAGCAAGAATATATGGGTATAACTGTGGAAGAAAAACGTTGAAGAATGTTCTACTAGCAGGAAGCTTATACACTTTTGCGACTTCCATTAGTTTATTGTCAATCACCCTTGCGCCTTCTCGCATGGCAACAATCACAGTAGGTAATTTGTTAATAAACACGGCTAGGATAGCGGCGGTTTCTTCTAATCCTAGCCAGATATAGCATAAAATAATTGTAACTAATGCGGGTAAGTTCAAGAAAAATAACAGTAGGGGCTCAAATATTTGATTGGCTCTGTTCACGCGCCCCATCAATATTCCCGTGAGAACACCTATAAACATGGCCAAAATAAAGCTGATTATGACGCGCCTGAGGGTTTGTATAAGATCGTTTTGTAAGTTACCGTTAAACCAGTGATAGTGCCAAGAAGAAGCAATCACATCCAAACGAGGGAAGTATTCAGGTTCAAACATAATAACAGCTACTTGCCATATCATCAGTAATGAACCAACAACTAAACACTGTACAAAAAAGCTTTGAAAGCGTCTCACTTAAAATATGCCTACTGTCATGTTTTGCTTTAACAGCCAAAAAGTCTTATTATTTCGTTTGTCGTTTATTCTATGCTTATTCGCGTTCATACTGAGATATTTAACATAATCAATCAATAAACAGATTTTGTGGGAATAACTCATTATCCAGAAACAAATTTTGGTCTTTTAAACCTTTTATTTCATCAAACAACTGTTTTGCAGACGCCTCAATTTCAGTTTTTTCATCTGTAATAATTGTACTTGGGTAGTGCTGAATTAGGGCTAAATATTCTTTTTCAGACTTAGCTTTCATTTTGGGTTTAAGTCTGGCCCAATCATCAGCGTGTTGGTTTAACAATAGCTTTTTTGCTTGTTGACTAGCTTTTATAAAACGCTGTAATTGTTCGTGAGCACCGTCAACAAAATCACGATGAAATACCCAGCCAAGCAACGGTACTTCTGATTTAATATTAAGGGTGGTTAACATAGATTGAGTGGTCAACACATTGTGAAAGCCAGAAGCATCAAGCCTTGCATTATAATGCCAAAAGTTGATAAGCCCGTCGATTTTTCCAGTAAGCATCATTTCGTTTAGTAAGGGCGGCGCGCCATATTTGAGCTCTGACGTTAAGGATTGGTTTTTTTTCTTTAAATAGGCTTTGTAAACCAAAAGATTTTTGTCGTTAGCACCACCTGCAACCCCGAGCGTGTTAATATCGTTTACCTGAGTATTAATCGCTTTAGCATAAAGGCCGCCACTTAACTTATGAGTAGGATGCATTTTAAATTTGCCACCCTGTTTAATCACCCAAAAAAGATCAGTCAATATCACATCGACAGCCTTACCTTGAAGCGCAATAGCCGCCGCATTTTTGGTAGTTAATTTGACGACTTCAACATTTATTCCCAATTTTTTATCAAGCTCATGATGCTTAATGGTGTCAATTTCCCAATTAATGGTGCCGTAACTTAACACACCCACTCTCACTGTAGGTAAGTCGTTTGCCATACTTATGTTGGTAAAGGCAAGTATAATTATGGTAGCGAATAAACTGACGCTATTGCTTAAATATTTAGAATGCATATTTCAACTTTAAGGCAAATTGACGAGGGGCAGCAGGGCCAACAAAGTTGGGCGCTTCAACATCTGGATATATATCTTCTAGCACTTCATCTGCCTCGCCGTATGTACCAAACGTGTTGTATTGTTCATCTAACAAGTTATTGATACGTAACTGTAAGCTTAAATTTTCCATGATGTCGTAACGGGCATAAAAACTTACTACTTGATAGCCGTCTATTTTCTCGTTTTCGTTTGCCTCATCTCCTCGGTAATACTGGTCTGAAGCTAAAACCACCTCAAGCCCAGTCGAAAAGCTATCGTTAAATCGATAATCGATGCTCCCTTTTACGACGTGCTCAGCGTTCCCTGGGATCGTGTCACCAGAGGTAACCTGTCTATTAGGGCCTTGAGGATTTAATGGGCTAAAAGAGGTAAAATTAGACCCATAAGTCGCGTCAAGGTAGTTATAGCTAAATTGATAACTTAAATCGCCTATTGCATGGTTTAATCCTAGCTCGAGTCCTTGGCGCTCGGTTTTATCTATGTTGATGAAGTACCCTCTAGACGCAATTGCGCCGGCTTGCTGAAAGATTATGTCGTCTTTGCTCTCACTTAAATACACGTTTGCAAACACATTAACGTCATCAAACTGAGCACTGTAATTGACTTCAACCGTTCTTGTTACTACTTGATCAAGAGGCGGGTCAGCAACAAAACCATTGGGTAAGCGACAAGGGTCGTCTTCATCAGCACAACTTAACTCTGCTGGACTAGGCGTTCTTGAAGATTGACTAAAACCAACATTAACAAATTGGTCTTCATCCAATTTAATATCTAAACTAATGGCAGGGTTAAACTGGGTAAACCGGTGATTACCATCTAATGAGCCTTCACCGTCATCAATTAGGTCTTCCATAATGATATGATCATCATTAAATCGACCTGCTATATTCAGCGTGAGTTTGTCGGTTAGTTCAGTGCTATTTACAGCAAAAATATAGACGGCTTTTGTATCAACATCTAATCTTACCTGCGCTTCAACATCCTGTATGCCGAATAATGGCGTGACTGATCTTGGGTCGGCAGCACTATCATTAGCTAAAATACCGAAAGTTGTATCTGCCTGATAGTTAATATCTCCGCGCTGATAACCCGCACCTACTATTAGTTCGTTGCTTATGCCTGCGAATGAATATTGCTTGGCTAATTGTAACGATAAACCAATATTTTCAGTTTTAGCTTTGCCTGTATTATAAGTACCATCGACTTCATCTGGATCGACATCAGAAATGTCAGAAAAAGCCGTGCTAGGCGTAAACCCCACAAATTCGACCGCTTCAGCTTCGTCACCCACTTCTGGCAAATCATCATCATCATCATCATCATCATCATCATCATCGTCATCGTCGTCATCTTCTAATTCACACAGGGTAATACGCCCATCGTCAAACGCACAGCCGCCATAGTCACTGTCGTCCCCGTTTATAGAAGCAGTTTCAATTTCTCTGTAAAACAAGTTGTAGCTTATTAACGTACTGCTAGACAATTCATATTCGCCATCTACACTGACATTATGCAATTCATTTTGTGTTTGGTCTGGACTGGTATAAATTGCGTTTCGCCCTTCTATTTCAAAAAGCTCAATTGGAGATGCGCCGTTTCCTATTAGGTCATTGTCAGCAAACATGTAATTAAGGTTAACGTTTGACTTGTCACCTTTATAAGAGAGGGATGTGAAGACTTGGTTAACTTCAGAAGGTGAGAAATCTCGCCAGCCGTCTTCTTCATATTGGCTCAAGTTTATATAATAGCCGAAACTATCATTGCTACCGCCTGATTCAAATCCAAGTTCTTGACGACCATCACTACCTGTTCCTATTTCGATTTCATTTTTCTCGTAAGTAAAACCATTTTTAGTCGTGAGTGCCAAAGCACCACCTAGTGTATTTTGGCCAAAAATTGGATTAGAGCCAGAGTAAAGCGCCACACTGTCAATCGCGTCTAATGGGATTAAGTCCCAATTGACGGTATCACCAAACACTTCGTTTATTCTGGAGCCGTTTAGATAAAGCGAAATACCTTGAGGCAAACCTAATAAGGGTGATGCGGTAAAGCCTCTGTATTGCAGGTCTGGCTGAAATGGATTGTTCTGTACATCGTTAATGTTAATACTTTGAAACTGAGATTTGAGTAATTCGGGTAAGGATAAGGCATTGGCGTTTTCAATGGTTTCGGCATCTACGAATTGCTTTGTACCGAACAATGCCTTTGCTTCCTTTGATGGATTTAGAGCGGTTGCGCCTTGTACTTTGACGACTTCAATATCACTTGTTTGAGCGATGGTTGATGCTATTAAACCAATATTGATGGAAATGGCTATGGCGACTTTAGAAAGAGTAAAAGGTGTATGGGGTGTGATCATTAGCTTAATTTTATTTAACAAGATTGCTACAAAGTCTAAATCAAAAGCTTCCCATAAAAAACCATCCTAAAGTATCAGGAGTGTCATTTTTTAGTGTCATCAAATTATCCTGTTCTTGGTAAAAAGATAAATGAGTCGTCGTGTTGAATTTGATAACCTGTACTAAAGTAGGGGTAAATCCCTTCTTTTGGCCAATGATGTTTACTTGCACCACTTTTGTGTTGCGTATACCCTTGTTTGATACATTTATTTTACTTATAGCAGGCTGGCCATATGACAAATCAATATTTATCGTTAAGTACCATATCCTTATGGACTAGGCTAAAAGTTGGTCTGTTAATGTGTGTCGTGCTAGGTATTAGCGCTTGTTCTAGCACAAATGAGTCTAACTCAGACATACATGCGGGTCAGAAATACGAAGTGTTCTTGGAAGACAAATCTGGTAATACAATTAATATAGGCTTTGTTGAAAAACAGGGCGATAAATATAATTTTGAGCGGGATGATAGTAAATTTAAAGATTTTTTCTTGTCTATGAAAGAGATGAAATGCTTGGAAGGGGCTGAAATATTTTGTCATATCCATTACCCGTATCCTCAAAATGATGTCACTGAACAAAACAATTCGGTTTGGTTATCTCATGAGCTTCTATTTATGTACAAACGGGCTAATCAGTTTGGTGCGCGACTAAGACAAGGCGTGTATTTTGAACTTGTACCAGATGGCGACGGATTTAAAGGCGTAGCTTACAGTTTAGACCTTGATGATTTAGCGTCACCACCTGACAATTTGTCCATACCGCCTATTAATACCAATGAGCTGGAGCTTCTTGAAGTAGATGAACGTTGGTTGCCTTATTTAAAAATAAAACAAATGTAATTCAATTCGTTATTTCTTAATTGGGTGACAATGTGAATTTTGTTGTGAAAACCAATCTGTCGTTGGGCTTTGCGGCATAATCATACAGTAAAAATCATCAAGCCCTAGTAATCGTTTCACTCGTTAAACAGCACTTACACAGGAGTGCCTATTGTTTCATGCTACCCCTCAGCTCTATCGAAATTTTTTGCATTGGCTATTAATTGTCGGCTTAGTGGCGTTTTTTCTTTTTGTGCTCTTTGACTTAGGTGTAATAGCATATATAGTCGCGACAGATAGCACACGAATATCACAATTAATTATAGTGTTATTTGTATTGTGCAGTATTTTTATAGGCTACAGAAATTGGATTATTGCTCAAGAGTTCAAAGTTAGTTATTGGATAATAGATGCGCGTAAAAAAACGAAAGCCGATAGTAAAACAGGCGACCATTTGCTAGTTCCCACTACAAAACACTCGGCTACTTTTAATTATTTAACCTATTTACTCAAAAATAAACCCGATAAAGATATCGCCCAATTGGGTGAATTATATGCTGAAGCACTTTCTGGCCCCCATAAAATTGGATGGTTTGTTAGTGGCGTACTTATCAAGTTAGGTTTATTAGGCACAGTTATTGGTTTTGTCATTATGTTAAATACGGTATCTGATTTAGACCAGCTTGATATATCGGGAGTGAAACAACTTATGCAACAAATGACCCAAGGGATGGGCGTAGCGATGTTTACGACAATGACGGGTTTAATTTGTAGTATGTTGTTGAGTCTACAATGTTTGATGTTAGAAAGAAGCACAGATAATTTAGTCTCAATTACAGTGAGCTTAGGGCAAAAGCTTTATTTGGTTGAACCTAGAGCTGATGCAAATAGTGAAGGTCTCTAATCAATGGCGTTGTTTAAAAAGAATAACAATACTGAATTAGACCCATTTACCGACCTGTTGTTTAACGCTTTACTTACTTTTACATTCTTATTTTTAATTACATTATTGTTACTCAATCCGCCAGCAAAAACTGGCATTATTGACCCTAAAGCAGAATTTATTATCACGGCGAGTTGGCCTGATGGCGATCCGAATGATGTGGATATTTGGGCCGAAGGACCAAACTCGTGGCTTGTTTCATATCGCAATCCTGAGCAAGGGTTGATGCATCTTGACAGAGACGATAGAGGCCTAGTTAACGATAGCCAAGTCATTAATGGAGTTGAAGTGATTAATCCTTTAAATCAAGAAGTATTGACTATCAGAGGGCGTCCACCAGGCGAATTTATTGTAAATTTACATTATTTTAAAACACAAACTGCGACCACTGTTCCCGTTACCGTGTATTTAGCAGAAGTGAATCCAAAATTACGAGTGTTACATTACACTTCAACTGAACTAAAACAAGAAGGTGATGAAGTGACATCTTTGAGATTTACTATTTCTCCAAGTGGCAAAGTCATTGATATAAACAAACTCCAAAAGAAACTCATAAGGAACGCGACCAAATGAATGAAATTTTGTTGGTGCTTATCATTGCTTACGTTTTTATTGCTGCGCTATTGGTGCTGAGTATGATCTATAGCGAATTTGATTGGAAGGTTAAAGTAGTCTTAGCGTTAGTGGTTATGGCGTTCTATTATGCTAGCTATTACGCTTGGTCTGAAGCGCAAGGTTGGCCGACTAATAAACAGCCGCCAAACCGATTTATATTGCATCATGCACTTATTGTTGAGCCCGATCAAGAAGGTGAAAGAGACGGGCAAATCCTTTTGTGGGTTAGTGATATTAAAGGTCAAGAGATGGCGGATACCCCAAGAGTTTATAAGTTAGAATATACCAAGACGATGCACGCAAAAGTTCAAAAAGCATTGAGTAAGTTAAAAGGGGGTAAAGCGCAAGTAGGGGCATTAGGCAACAATAAACGAAAATTTCAATCTGAATTAAGCGGCAGTACCGCAAATGAAGAAAAGACAATGATCGTGTTTTCTGACTTACCCGATCTTGCACTACCAGAGAAGTGAAAATGAGATATATTTGTAGTTTAATTGTTGGCATGATTGTGTTAACTGCTTGCACCCCCAGTATCGATAAAGACGATTACTTTCCCCTTCAAGAAGGTGTTAAGTGGCATTATATTGTGTCTGAGCAAGATACCGATACACTAGAGCCCTATGACTTTTTTATTGAAAATTTAGGAAAAACAAAGAAAACGTTATCAGATAAATACTTTGATATGCCGGTGCACGTAAGACGAGACGCAAACGGCACCAAATACTACATTCTAGATTCAGAAGATGGCATTTTTAGAATTGCACAACAATACATTATAGATTCTGATCTTAGATATGATGATCCAGAAAGAATGGTATTGCCGTCGCCAGACAATTATGATTCAGGAGATACTTGGTATTCTCAAAGTCGTACTTATGCGTTGCGCGGTTCAGCTGTAGACACGGTGCCAGATACTGAAGACATTTATATTGATATGGAATATGAAATAGACTCGCTTAACGCTAGTGTAAATGTACCTGCAGGAAAGTTCAATGGATGTATAGTGGTGATAGGACGTGCAAGCTTTTCATTGTACGCCGACCCTAAATTAGGCTATATCGATATAGAAATTAAACAGACTGAATGGTACGCCCCAGGAGTAGGGTTAGTAAAGATTATTCGAGAAGAACCAAAAGAAGCTGGTTTGTTTTATGGCGGAAGTATTGTTTATGAACTAAAAGAGATGACATTTTAATTTCATAATAAACCCACTTTAATATCGACGTATTTCAGGATGAGGCGATTAAATAAAAAAAGCACCGACTGGTATTCGATGCTTTTCAATTAATAGTTGGTACAAATATTTATTACAACAATTGCTACAAAGACTGGCTTAATCGGCGTCTATTTCTCCTTCGGCAATAGCCACAACGCGTCTTACTTCAACATAGGTTTTTATTGCCCAAAGCGTTTTTTGATCTAAGATAGGTTCAGACATGCCCTCTGGAATACCACCTAAAGCAGGCATACCTTTCGCAGAACCGAAACGCAAACGCTCTACATACCATTCATCATCTTCAAAAGACTCAGGATTAAGTAATCTTAAGTCAGGGTTAATTCCGCCTGATTGCGCATGTAACCCATGACAACCTGCGCAATTATTAGCGTATGCAGATTCTCCAAATTTAACTATTTTCGACCTTGTTTCTTCTTCTAAATGCCTATAAGGATTTGTAAAAGCCCAACCATCTTCATCTTCATCGCCATCGACTATATCTGGCATTTTAGAACTATCTGCGCCTTGAGGTATTACATTTCCATGGGCAAGGACCTGACCCGACAAACATGACATCGCCAAAGCAAGTACCAATCCACAATATTTAATATTCATAATCCCAACCCATAAAAAAATTATCTCACTAGTAAACACAACTGCTGTTATTGTATAGCGTTACGGGAAGATTTATTATGGTACTTTTGTATGAATTTCTCAAAGCACGGTTTTCAACAAGTTCGTCGTCGTTTGAGGTGAATATTTGTGCTGATATAGATAAGCATCTACTACTTATAGACGAGGTTTTTTACCTTCGTTAAACAAGGAGGTGTCAATACATGTTTTTTATTCGACATGTAAATGCTGAGAACATCACAAAGTAGAATGAAAATTAATAGCACAATTAACCGAATCTATTCGGTTTTTGAAGGTGATAGACTGTTGATGAAAACAACAAAAATCAACAGGCCCTATTTCTGCATCATATAAATTAGTATTTAATAGATATGTTTATAACAAAACAGAACAAACTTGATATAGCTTGATTAAAGAAAATAAAAGATGGCTACCGAACGGCGTCTTTGACGCTCTGAGTCTGTCACTACAGCGCACCTAAACTTATGTTTATAACATAAAATCCTCACACAATTTTGAGCGGCTGAACAAATGTATCTGGCTCAAGCAGAAGGCAGTTACCAAAAGCTGATCAGCAAACTTATCAAAGCCGACTTGCTCATTATCGATGATTGGGGGCTAGAGCCATTAAACGCGAATCAACGTAGCGATTTACTCGATCTTATTGACGGGCGCTACGATCATCGTTCAATACTCATAATTAGCCAGCTGCCAATCGATAAATGGTATGAAATGATAGGAGAATCGACGCATGCAGATGCCATACTTGATCGACTAGTTCATCGCTCAATTAAAATGGAACTGGAGGGAGAGTCAATGCGAAAAGTAACAAAACCATTGACTCATGGAGATCAATAAAAGTAAATTAACCAAGGTCCTGTTGATTAGAGAGATTGTGATCTCCATGAATGTTATTCAGCGATCTTCCTGATGTTAATACGCACACTAGCACACAAAGAATTCAAGGAAGAATGCTTGTGCTGGCAAATCAACAAAGTGAAACATATAAACGCCATCGACCGGAAACAACGCTACTCTATCAATTGGTTGAACGTTACTACCCAGATTTTACCGCAAACTTAGCCGACCAAGGCAAGTATTTACCCAAATATGTTGAGCGTGAATTTGAAGAGTTCTTGCGTTGTGGACGACTAGAGCACGGTTTTTTACGCGTGGTGTGTAATGACTGTAAACATGAAAAGTTAGTCGCTTTTAGCTGTAAGCGACGTGGATTTTGCCCTAGCTGCGGAGCCAGAAGAATGGCAGAAAGTGCAGCGCTTCTTGTGGATGATGTATTACTTGGCTACCCAGTTCGCCAATGGGTGCTGAGTTTACCCATCCCGCTTCGATTGTTACTAGCAAGGTATCCACGCGAATTAAGCAAGGTAATGCAAATTATTCACCGCGCCATTTCACACACATTGTTAACAAAGCAGGGTTGACTAACAAACAAGCTAAGACGGGGGCGGTGACGCTAATCCAACGCTTTGGTAGTGCGCTTAATCTGAACATCCACTTCCACATGCTGTTCCTGGAAGGCGCAATCAGTGAAAATCCATGGGGTGGCACGACTTTTAACCGCATCAAAGCACCGTCCCATAGCGACATGGTGGAGCTAGTTCACACGATCAGCCAACGAACTGCGCGTTATTTAGAAAAAGTCGGCTTGGTAGAGCGTGATGTGGAAAACAGTTTTCTTAACTTACCTATTGATGATGAAGATAGTTTACTGCAATTACAAGGCGCTTCCGTCAGCTATCGCATTGCCATGGGCCCTCAGCAAGGTCAAAAAGTATTTACACTGCAAACCTTGCCTGCTAGCAATGAAGGCGAGTATGGTCAGGTAGCCAATACCTCAGGTTTTTCCTTACACGCAGGCGTTTTCGCTAATGCCGACGAACCAGAGAAATTAGAAAGACTATGTCGCTACATCAGCCGCCCAGCGATTAGCGAGCAGCGCTTAAGCATGACACAACACGAAAAAGTCCGCTATGAATTGAAAACCCCCTATCGTGACGGTACAACCCACGTATTTTTTAACCCTCTCGATTTCATTGGTAAATTAGCGGCACTAATTCCACCACCAAGGCTTAATCTCACCCGTTTTTTTGGCGTTTTTGCGCCTAACAGCAACCTTCGTGCGCAAGTCACCGCTTCCCAGCGAGGCAAGAATAGCCCTAAACTTACAAATAAAGAAGATAGCCAAACTGACAAGCCTTATCACGCTAGAAGCATGAGTTGGGCACAAAGGCTAAAACGGGTCTTCAACATAGACATTACCCAATGCGAAAAATGCGAGAACCACAATGTAAGCATCATCGCTTGCATTATAGATGTCCACGTTATTCAAAAAATATTGAAGCATTTAGATAAAAAGTACCCAACTTCTACAACAACACTATTGCCACCTTTGCG
>NZ_JBLBVM010000033.1:0-52741 GCF_047250385.1 Glaciecola sp. MF2-115 | reverse complement strand
GGCCTCAACCATTTCCGCAAGGGTGGACTTCAACTCATTAAGTTCAGCTATTTTCTGGGATACCTCAACCATGTGGTCGAGTATCAAATTGTTGATGCTTGCGCAGCTCGTTTCAGGACTCTCTTTAGTTTCCAATAGCTGTGTAATTTCCGCCAAGGTCAAGTCAAGTGAGCGGCACTGACGTATGAAGCGCAACCGGCTCAATGATGATGCATCATAAAGCCGGTAATTACTATCTGTTCGCTGACAAGGACTAATGAGTTTTTCTCGCTCATAAAAGCGGATGGTTTGAATTGAACAACCGCTCTTTTTTGATAATTCGCCTATTTTCATAAAAAACGCTTTTCGTTAATTGACTCTATAGTGGGTATAGACTTTATACTAGTTTCATTAAGTATGAAAGAGGACTGTTTCATGAGCGGTTGCGGCTGCGAAGTTGAAATCCAAGATGCATCCCAAAAAAAGGTCTTGTATTGGCTATTGGGGATTAATGCGGTCATGTTTGCAATTGAGCTTGGCGTTGGCGTGCTCGCTGACTCCACTGCTTTAATTGCTGACTCGCTTGATATGCTGGCTGATGCCGTTGTATATGCGATTGGTATTTATGCAGTGGGAAAGTCTATTATTCACAAGGCCAAAGCGGCAAGAGTGAGTGGTTATTTTCAATTAATGCTAGGCGCTATTATCCTAATCGACATTATTCGTCGCTCCGTGAAGGGAAGTGAGCCGGTCTCTCATCTTATGATAGGAATGGGCGCGGTGGCCTTGGTCGCCAATGTAATTTGTTTGTTTATTATCCGCAGCCATAAAGATGGTGAGGTGCACATGCGAGCAAGTTGGATTTTTTCAGCGAATGATGTGATTGCGAATATGGGCGTTATTTTCGCTGGCGCATTGGTGCTATGGCTTGACAGCCGTCTACCAGACTTAATTATCGGTATGGTTGTTTCAGTCATTGTGCTGCGCGGGGCATGGATGATATTAAAAGATGCGAAAAGTGAATTAGCCGCTAATCAAACACTAACTGACAATGCAAATTCTGAGGGCGTATCATGAGCTATTATCAAGCGGCAAAGTCTTTTGTTGAAGGTAAACTTAAGGACTATTCCAAAGCACTTCACAATAAGCAGTATGATTCGGCATTTCATCACTTAGAAGATGCTCACGTCATCGGTCAACACTCGACTTACCTGCATTGTTTAGCACATTTTCACATGCTCAAACACTGCATTAAGCTACGCGATCCTAAAGAAACCATAGGACAGGTTGTTCGTTTAATCGGTGCATTAACGAAAACAGCCATTGGCTTTATTCCAACAGGCAACACTGGCGGGGCAAACGTTAGCCCGTTTAAAACGCTACCCATAAGCGATGAAAATCAAAAAATATTGGAGCAAATTGATTATGCACAGTCATAACCATGCAAATGACAGTGACGGCGCTTCCAATCGAATAGGCTGGGCATTTTTCCTGAATGTGGTGTTTACGATTATCGAGTTTATTGGCGGCTGGCTAACAAACAGCACCGCTATCATGGCAGATGCCGTGCACGATTTAGGTGATAGTCTATCGATAGGTACTGCTTGGGGCTTAAACAAACTCGGTGATAAAGAGGCCAATAATACCTTTTCCTATGGCTATAAGCGCTTTTCGCTGCTGGGTGCATTGATAAACGGGCTGGTCTTAATTACCGGCTCGGTGTGGATATTGTTTGAAGCTATTCCTCGTTTATCAAATCCCGAGATGCCACAAGTAGAAGGCATGTTGCTGCTTTCAATTTTCGGCATCACCGTCAACGGTTTTGCGGCCTATAAACTAAGCGGCGGCAGCACCCTAAATGAGAAGATCCTTAACTGGCATTTATTGGAAGACGTGCTTGGTTGGGTGGCTGTATTAATCGTCTCGATTGTATTGATGTTCAAACCGTGGGCAATACTCGACCCAATACTATCAATCGGTTTCACCCTCTTCATTTTATTTAATGTAATACGTAATTTAAAAGAAACATTACTATTGTTTTTGCAAGCAACGCCCGATAAGAAACAAATGGATGAGGTGCGTAATACTCTGTCAGACAGTGATGAAGTGAAAGACATCCATCATTTTCATATCTGGTCGTTAGACGGTGAGCACAATGTGATGACTGCGCATGTTGAATTAAAGCAGGATATCTCTATTCAAAACATTACTGCTTTGAAAGAGCTGCTGCGCAAAGAGTTGGCAAAATTTGATTTTGTACACACCACGATTGAATTTGAATTTGCAGATGAAGCTTGCCGCGATGAACAGGATGAGCATTAATAATGTGCATATGTTTGTGCAAATGGTTTAGCGTGCTATTATTCATGCGTTTAGTAACGGGAGTGCTTTAGCTAAATGGCTAAACATAAGATGACAAGTTACATCGTGATCATGCTGATTTTATTTCAGTCGCTCACTGCTGTCGCCAGTTCATTGGATTTTCATACCGTTGATGTCACGCATTTATCCGAAATTCACGAGCATGAAAAGGACGATGTCTCATTGTCAGATGAAAAGGCATCAAGCGTACAATCCACTTCTGATAACGCCCACAACCCGTCAGATTGTCATCACTGTGGGCATTGCCACGGCTCACACACTCAATGGGTGACTGACTCAACTGGTATGCGATATAATCCGTTGAACCAAGGTCATGCCTTTTTCTATCTGTCTAAAATAATAGACGCGCCCGTCACCCGCTTATTGCGCCCCCCGAAATTTACATCCTAACTTTATAACACATTGGTTCGCTATTCATATGGCGAGTAATACTTATTGAAAAATTAGGATGTAAACAATGATATTTTCCTCATTGAAATGCTCAATGCGCATTAGCGCTTGGGCAATATTCACTGTTGCCGCTGTTGGCGGGTCGCTTGCGCGAGCGCAAGTAGACAACAGTGACGTTAAACAAATAAATTTAGAAAGTGCCATAAAACGCACCTTAGCAAATGCACCTTTCTTACATGAATTCACTTTTAAACAAAAAGCAGTAGAGGGTGAGCTAAAAACAGCTGCGCTTAAACCAGAATTACAGGCTGGTATTGAGCTCGAAAACTTTTTGGGAACAGGGGAAGTGTCAGGGATAAAAGACACTGAAATCACCCTCACGCTGTCATCCGTCATCGAGTTTGGCGACAAGTTAAGTGCACGCTCCTCATTTACGAGTGCCAAATCACAGGTGATTGAGGCACAAAAGCAAATTCGCACCTTGGATATTCTGGCTGAGGTTACGCGACGTTACATTGATGTATTAGCACAACAAGCCATGATTGATGCGTATAAAGATGCCCAATCCTTAGCAATGTACACCTATCAGTCGGTCACGAAACGCGTCGAAGCCGGAGCCTCCCCAGCTTTTGAGCAGCAGCGTGCAAGTGCATCACTGGCTCGTGCCAGACTCGATGTACTAACCGCTGAGCAAACATTGAAAGGCCTAATTAAAAGCTTAGCCATAATGTGGGGGGAGCAATTCCCACGTTTTAATCAAGTAGAAGGTGACTTGTTTGCCTTATCACCGTCGCCTTCATTGTCAGTCTTATTTGAGCAAGTGGTTAACAGTCCCAATATCGATATTTATACACAAGAAACGAGACTGCAAGAAGCGCAAGTGCGACTAAGCCAAGCCGCTAATCAAGCTGATTTAAGTTGGACAGCGGGTATTCGTCGCATGAACGGTATTGATGAAACGGCCTTTGTGGCAGGTGTGAGTATGCCATTATTTGCAGGCGACCGAAATTTAGGCGAGTTCGAAAAGCAACAAGCAATGTTGGGGCTGTTGGAGCAACAACAGCAAGGTGCAAAGTTAACGCTCTATCACCAACTTAATACCGCATTGATGGCACGGGACAATGCTTTACTCAATGTACAAACCTTACAAAGTGCAATAATACCGCCGCTTGAAGAGGCATCGTCGCTAGTAGAACAGGCTTATCTTGATGGGCGTTATAGCTTCCTTGAATGGGTAAGTACGAGCCAAGAGCTACTCAGTGCTAAACAAGCCCTCATTCAATCAGCACGCCTAGCTCATCAGCGAGCAGCTGACATCGAGTCGCTAACATCCACGCCAATGTCCTTATCGACATCATCTTCTTTATTACATTCTTCACCGAGTAAAACGCAATGAATAGACAATTAATGATTAACTTTATCTTATCCCCAATGAAACAAGCCATGATAATAGTGGCGTTACTCCTACCATTTGTAGCCTTTAGTGGTGAAGACGACCACGGAGATGAAAAAACACATAACGATGAATTTGTCGTCATGACACAAGCTATTGCAAATGAAGTCGGTGTTACTACCGAAGTGGTGTCAGGTGGGACTTTAAACATTACGAAAACCGTTTATGGAAATGTGATCACCGACCCCGCTTCACTTAGTCATATTCGCGCTAGATTCGATGGCATCATTACACAAGTTAATGCCAATTTGGGCAGCAAAGTAAAAAAAGGCGCGACACTTGCCATTATTGAATCTAATGAGAGCTTAAAGAGCTACTCTGTTACCACGCCGTTTTCAGGTACGGTGATTGCCAGACACGCGAATGAAGGTGAGCTATCCAACGGGCAGGTGTTATTTTCTATTGCCAATTACGATGGTGTATGGGCACAGCTAAAGATTTTTCCCAATCAATTACGTGTAATCGCAGAGCAGCAAGCGGTCACGCTTAGCTTGTCAGGTGCCAAGGTAGAAAGTGTCATTAGCCACATCCTACCGTCTCCTGAAGAGCAACCCTATGTGCTTGCCTATGCAAAACTGGACAACACCTCTGGGCATTGGCCGGTTGGTGCTGCTTTGAGAGGTGATATCGCAATCAATACGATTGATGTCGATATGCTTGTGCCTAAAGCTGCGCTACAAGAATACGAAGGTAAAACTGTCGTTTTTGTGAAAGAGTGCGATGAATATCACCCAGCCCCCGTCACATTGGGTAAGCAAGATAGCAATAACGTCGAAGTCCTAAGCGGCCTGTCATTGTCGGATACAGTAGTCGTCAGCAATAGCTTTTTGTTCAAAGCTGATTTGGAAAAATCGGAGGCTGGACATGATCATTAATCTATCTATACACCATTGCCTAACAGCACTTTCTACTCACGCTTTTATATGTGAGGTAACTAGATGATTGAATCAATACTAAAACTGTCCATACAACGACGTGGACTCGTGCTAATGATGACCTTCCTCGTTATGGCGGCAGGTTTTTATAGCTACAACAAATTGCCGATTGATGCCGTTCCTGATATTACCAACGTACAGGTGCAAATTAACACCCAAGCAAAAGGTTATTCACCCCTTGAAACTGAGCAGCGCATTACGTTTGTGGTTGAGACTGCGCTTGCAGGCTTACCTAACCTTTCCTATACACGCTCATTGTCACGCTATGGCCTGTCACAAGTCACGGTGGTATTTGATGAAGGGACGGACTTGTATTTTGCGCGTAATCTTATCAACACCAAACTGGGGGCGATTAAGAGTCAGTTACCGCAAGGCTTAGAGCCTGAAATGGGACCTATCGCCACAGGCTTAGGTGAGATATTCATGTATACCATCCGCGCACAAGTTGATGCGCTCCAAGCAAACGGTGAACCCTACAACTCCATGGCACTGCGAGAAGTACATGACTGGATTGTCAAACCACAACTTGCGCTCGTAAAAGGAGTGACAGAGGTTAATGCCATTGGCGGGTATGTAAAGCAATATCACGTTAATCCAGAGCCGCTTAAGATGCTTAACTTTGGTGTAAGTTTGCCAGATATCCACCAAGCTTTAGAGCGCAACAATGCCAATCAAGGAGCAGGATTTGTCGAGCGTAATGGGCAACAAATACTGATACGCTCACAGGGGCAACTGCAAACTATTGACGATATCGAAAACGTGGTGGTTAAACGGGTGAATACTATACCTGTCATGGTTAAAGATATTGGTAGTGTGGCGATTGGAAAAGAGCTAAGAACAGGGGCAGCAACGCAAGAGGGACGAGAGACTGTTCTGGGTACTGCCATGATGATTGTTGGTGGTAATTCTCGCGCAGTCGCACAAGCGGTATCGCAAAAAGTCGCTGAAATACAATCTAGCCTACCTGATGGTATTATCATTGACCCGGTATACGACCGAACCCAACTTGTCGACAAAGCAATCAGTACCGTACAAAAAAACCTCGTAGAGGGTGCACTATTAGTCATTGTGGTGCTATTTGTGCTGCTGGGTAATATAAGAGCAGCCTTAATAACCGCTGCCGTCATTCCACTTGCCATGCTTGCCACCATCACAGGTATGGTCAATTATGGTGTGTCTGCCAATTTGATGAGTTTGGGAGCACTGGATTTCGGCCTGATAGTGGATGGTGCCGTCATTATTGTTGAAAACTGTATACGACGCTTATCTGAGTCGCAAAAACGCACTGGCACGGTGCTGCCATTGAAAGACCGTCTTGAACTCGTCTTCCAAGCCACTAATGAGGTAATACGCCCCAGCTTGTTTGGTGTGCTCATTATCACCGTGGTATATATCCCCTTATTCTCCCTGACGGGGGTTGAAGGTAAAATGTTCCACCCGATGGCGGCCACAGTCATCATGGCGCTATTAGCGGCGATGCTCTTCTCAATCACGATTGTGCCAGCAGCGGTTGCCATGTTCATGAATGGAAAAGTGAGTGAGAAAGAAAGTCCTATTATCGTGGCGGGTAAGTCTCTTTATCGACCCGTTTTACACGTCGCCCTAAAACTGAAGTGGTTTGTGGTAGTAGGTGCCGCGTCTTTAGTGGTGGTCAGTGTTTTACTGGCGACCAGATTAGGCACGGAGTTTATTCCTCAGCTTGATGAGGGCGATATTGCACTGCATGCCATGCGTATCCCTGGCACAGGTATTGAGCAAGCGGTAGCGATGCAAAAAACGCTTGAAGCAAAGCTAATGACGTATCCTCAAGTGAAAACCGTGTTCGCGAAAACGGGCACCGCAGAGGTCGCTACAGACGCGATGCCACCAAATGTGACTGATACTTTTGTGATGTTACACCCGCGAGATGAATGGCCCGATCCAACTCAATCGAAGTCTGACTTTGTTGAAACACTTGAGCACGAATTACAAGGTGTTGCAGGCAATAACTACGAATTCACGCAACCAATCCAAATGCGCTTCAATGAGCTGATCAGTGGCGTGCGCTCTGATTTAGGGATAAAGATATTTGGCGATGACTTAAATACACTCGTCAGTTCTGCAAACGATATTCTCAAGGTGCTGCAATCCATAGAAGGAGTGGCTGACGCGCGAATTGAACAAGTAGACGATATTCCGCTTTTCACTATCAATCCCAAACCTATAGCATTGGCACGCTATGGATTGGATATAAGAGATTTACAAGAGTGGCTATCGTCAGCGATTGGCGGTAATACAGCGGGACTAATCTTTGAGGGTGACCGACGATTTGAGCTTCTGGTGCGCTTTGATGAAGCCACGCGGAGTAACTTAGATGCAATTGGTAATATCCCAATTGCAACACCGGATGGGGACTTTGTGCCTTTGTCTGAAGTCGCTGACTTAGGCTTTTCTTCTGTTCCCAATCAAATTAGTCGTGAGAATGGAAAACGCAGAGTGGTGGTGACAGCGAACGTGCGAGAGCGTGACCTCGGTAGTTTCGTGAATGACGCCAAGCTGCAAATAGCGCAGCAAGTAGATTTACCGGCAGGTTATTGGTTGGACTACGGCGGCACTTTTGAGCAATTAGAAAGTGCCAGTCAACGCTTATCATTGGTGGTGCCCGCCACCTTGTTTGTAATCTTGGTATTGTTGGTCGTGGTATTTGGCTCGTTTCGCGATGCATTAATTATATTCACAGGTGTGCCACTGGCGCTGACAGGCGGGGTGTTTGCGCTGTGGTTTCGGGATATGCCGCTTTCCATATCCGCTGGCGTGGGCTTTATCGCGTTGTCTGGAATTGCGGTACTCAATGGATTGGTAATGTTATCGTTCATCAAGCAACAATTAGAGGAGAACGGTGATTTAATTGTATCGATTGTAGAAGGAGCAATTACTAGGCTTCGCCCTGTGTTGATGACGGCGCTTGTCGCTAGCTTAGGCTTTATTCCTATGGCGCTGAATGTCGGAACGGGTGCTGAAGTGCAAAGACCGCTCGCTACTGTCGTTATTGGCGGGATTGTCTCATCGACTTTACTCACCCTTATCGTGCTACCGGTGCTGTACCGAATGGCGCATGCTAAAAAAATGAAGTAGTCAGGAAGCCTCGGGTCGACAAGGCGCGAGGCTTTTTAATAATAATTACTTCATCTTTTGAAAGGAAAGTAAATTATGAAAAAATCATATACATTGACAAGATGGGCACTCTTAATAGTCCTAACGATGCCTGTTTTGGCGTGCAGCACCTCCCCTTCCCCCAGACAAACTGAAATAGTAAACTTACCAAATGAAACAATAACAATTCGCTATGTGAATGTTTATCAACGTGCAGAAATCTGGCACGTATGGGGTGAAATACAATCACTCACCCACACAAAAAAGCTGAATGGGAATGTCAGGATTTCTGTCATAGCGAATAATGGGGAGGTGCTATATCAAAAGGATACGGCATATAAAAGAAGAGTTGAGAACGGTAGACATCATAAAACTAGACATTCGAACAAAGCTATTTTCAGCGTTACATTTGAATCAATACCTGAAAATTCGAGAGTGGTTGCACAACTTATCATCGTTGAAAAAAGAAAGTAGTTGAAAAATAAAAGGGCATCGCTTTATAACGTCGATGCCCACTCTTGTTACTTAATAATCCTAGATTACTAAAGACAAGACTTAAGCACTTGCGCCAATCATAAGTAGATTCGGTACTAGCCAGATCATGTCTGAACTAGGTTTAAACGACTGCTTTATCGTTAGTTACTCAATTGCGCTTATGCATTAATTGCCATCGTTGACTCCTAGAACTTTGCCGTTCTTCGCAATTTCAAAATAAATGACTTTTTGTGTGGTTGAATTAGTAGCACTGATAATAAAACCTGTGTCCAACACGTCGCTGATTTTAACATCGTCTTTTGATAAGGATTTCCAACTTTTGTCGAGCTTTCCTACCTCATATCCAAAATCCTTAAAGGTGAGTTGTTGCACGGACTTCATGGCAATATTTATCGCAGTTTCCGGTGTAATGTCATTGTGCCCTTCGTGAGCGAATGCTGCGCTTTGTCCAAAAAATATAATAAGCGCTAATGTACGAAGAATAATTTTCATGTTGCGGTCCTATATATTATCTACTGTTTTAATCCAATAACGGTGTATTGCCCTTCAGCAATTAATTGGATAGCAACGGGCTGGTCGCTCGTATTCTTCCAATACCAACCATGTGAGCCATCAAAAGGAGCCGTAAAACTGCCTTTCATTTCAGCTAACGTGGCTATTGCATAGCTTTCAAAATAACCTGTGGTATCTCCTTCTGGCTCTCCGTGCAAATCAAAATAGAGTGGCTCGCCATCCGTTAGCCATTCATAGGTCATTTTATCGTACCGGCTCATCTGGAATTTGTATTCAATGCCTTTCCCAGCAGGGACGATTACTTCAATCACCTCCTGCCCCTGTTCAGTAGCGACAGAGCTTGATCCTGTGTCTGTTAATTCATCGTCATGATGCGCTAGAGCGGTTAAACCTAGTCTATGACCGATATGTGTCGGATCGATGTTGTATTCTGCTGGCAGAATAAAACACACAAACACCACAGCTGCGATGATGGTGGCGAAAATAGTCGACTTTACTAATGTTTTTGTACTTACTACATGTTGTGTCATTTCAATCTCTCGTTCAAATTAGTATAAATAATAACCGGTTAATTGAAGCCCCATCAGCATCAATCCAGCGCTCATTAACATCGTGTTTGTAACCGTTGAAAAGCGCTCGAATGAAGGGAGCTTTCGCCAGAAGTTAATTGCGATAACAATGAAAGCCAATGCCATGAATTGTCCTAATTCGACACCAATATTAAAGGCAATCATATTGGCAACTAGGCCCTCAGAAGGCAGTTCAAATTCTTGCAATTTGGTTGCTAAACCAAAGCCATGGAACAAGCCAAATATAAGCACCGCCAATTTAGTGCTCGGCTGCTTGCCAAATAAACGTTTAAACCCACCCAAATTATCGAAGCCTTTGTACACCACCGAGAATCCAATAATGGCATCGATTAAATAGGGATTAACTTGTATATCACCCAGCACTCCCCAAAGTAAGGTAATGCTGTGGCCTATCGTAAACATACTGACATACAGCAGTACATCGCGGCTTCGGTATAGGAAAAATATGACGCCGACTAAAAATAATATGTGGTCATAGCCCGTGAACATGTGTTTGGCACCGATATAAATAAACGGGAAAAATTGCGTCCCGGTATTTTGTTCCAAGAACAAACGGGTATCGTCATCAACGCCATGCGCTAAAGCGCCTAGTGACATACTCAACAACAGCAGCCCTAAAAACAGCGCGAAGATATACCTGATACTAGTTCGCATGAGATGGCTCCTTTTCCTCGGTTGGTATGTTGTCTTTATGTAATATTCGATAAAGGGCGGGAATGACAAATAATGTCAATAGCGTTGAGGATATGATGCCTCCGATAACAACCGAGGCTAATGGACGCTGAACTTCTGAGCCCATTCCCGTATTTAGCGCCATGGGCACAAATCCTAATGACGCAACGAGCGCAGTCGTAATAACTGGTCGTAAACGCGTGATTGCACCATCAAATATCGCCTGCTCTAAGGACATATTTTGTTTTCTCAGATCGCGAATAAACGAAACCATGACCAAGCCATTGAGTATCGCTATCCCTGACAGTGCAATAAAACCGACTGCGGCTGATATTGAGAATGGAATATCTCTAAGCATTAACGCCGCTATACCGCCGGTCAGTGCAAGAGGTACGCCTGTGAATATGATCATGGCATCTTTAAATGAGCCCAGCGCCAATATTAGTAAGCCAAGGATCAATACTAATGTAACCGGAACCACTATAGATAGACGCTGTGAGGCCGATTGTAATTTTTGATACGTGCCACCATACTCAAGCCAATAGCCTGCTGGAATGTCTACATTACTCTGAATTTGCGTTTTTATATCTGCAACAAAACTGCCTAGGTCTCTACCGCGAACGTTTGCTGTTACTACAACACGGCGTTTACCATTCTCCCTGTTAACCTGATTTGCACCTAACACCATTTCAATATTTGCTAATTCTTGTAAAGGTACGTAATGCCCATCGGGTAAGTGAATAGGTAAGCGATACAGGGCATCAACGTCGCTGCGCATAGTCTCTTGCAAACGGACCACAATATCTGCTCTAGCATCGCCTTCGTAAAATTTACCCGCTACTCGTCCGCCCAATGACGTTGCTAACTGTTCTTGAATCAACGCTTTTGAAATACCGTATTGTGCCAATTTTTCCAGCTTTGGAACAATAGTAAGCATAGGCAATCCTGTAGTTTGCTCCATCTGAATATCGGCAATACCCTCTACGCTGCCAATAGCACTTTGGATATCATTGCCTACCGAATCCAATATCTCAAAATCATCACCGAACACTTTGATTGCTAATTCTGCTCTCACCCCCGACAACAACTCATTAAAGCGCATTTGTATGGGTTGTAAGAATTCATAGCGATTACCTGGAATGGGTTCCACCAATGCTGCCAGATCTTCAACAATTTGCGCTTTTGTTTTCTTTGGATTTGGCCACTGCTCGCGTGGTTTCATAATAATGAAATTATCGGCAACACTGGGCGGAACGGCGTCTGTAGCAACATCGGCGGTACCTATTTTTGCGAACACTCTTTCAACTTCAGGCATTTCCATAATGCGCGCTTCTAAACTTTCTTGCAGGGCAACTGCTTGGCTTAAAGATGTACCGGGAATGCGAAGTGCGTGCATTGCAATATCCCCTTCATCCAAATTGGGCACAAATTCACTGCCTAGTTTGGTGGCTTGGTAACCCATTATGCTCACTAGCGCGACGGCAAAAAGCACAACAAACCATCTCGCCTTCATAACCCACTGAAGAGAAGGCCGGTAAAGAAAAGTAGCTCCCATCATGATGAAATTACGTCTTTCTTTGACCGGTTTTTTAAACAACAAAGCAGTTGCAGCAGGTACAAATGTAATGGATAACACCATGGCACATAACAACGCGATAACGACAGTCAGTGCCATTGGGTGAAACATCTTACCTTCCACACCTTCAAGCGCGAAAATAGGTAGATATACAGCGGTGATAATAAAAACGCCAAATAATGCAGGGCGTATTACTTCTTTCGTTGCAGTAAAGACAATTTCCAATCGGTGCTTTAAAGCTAATTGTTGACCACTTGGACTGGCTTGACTTAACCTACGCAAGCAGTTCTCAACAATAATGATTGCGCCATCCACAAGCAGACCAAAATCGAGTGCGCCTAAACTCATTAAATTTGCACTAACCTTAGTTTGTACCATGCCGGTGATGGTCATTAACATAGCAAAGGGGATCACCAAGGCAGTTAAAAGCGCAGCTCTAAAGTTTCCTAGCAATAAAAACAAAATGACGATGACAAGCAAAGCACCCTCGACTAAGTTGGTCTTAACGGTGTTAAGCGTTTGGTCAACAAGCTTTGTCCGATCGTAAACAGCCGTGGCTACGATACCTTCTGGGAGTGACATATTGATTTCTTTGAGCTTCTCACCAACCGCAAATGCGACTGTTCGGCTGTTCTCGCCAATCAACATAAACACCGTGCTCATCACTACTTCGCGGCCATCTTGCGTTGCCGCACCTGTGCGAAGTCCATGACCTTCAACCACGCTTGCAACATCACTGATGCGCACACTCGCACCGTCTGTAGTTTTCACTACGGTATTAGCAAGCGCTTCAAGGTTTTCAATTTGTCCTGGGATCCGAATCAACCATTGTGCACCGTTTTTTTCGATAAAGCCGGCGCCTTGGTTTATATTATTGTTTTCAATAGCGTTAACTAAATCAGCTTGCGTAACGCCGTATGTCAGCAGTTTATCAGGCTCGAAGGCGACAACCAACTCCCGCTCAAAACCACCAATCGGGTTGACCTCAACCACCCCCGGCACACGCATTAACTGAGGGCGAATAACCCAATCGTGTACTGAGCGCAGCTCCATGGGCGTTATCAAGTTTCCATCTTTATCTGTCGCACCAGGCTTAGCATCAACAGTAAACATAAATATTTCGCCAAGTCCGGTGGCAATAGGACCCAATTGTGGCTCAAGGCCAACGGGTAGCTCTGATTTGGCACCAGAGAGTCTTTCATTTACCAGTTGACGCGCAAAGTACACATCCGTGCTGTCACTGAATACGGCCACTACTTGTGATAATCCGTATCGAGAAACTGACCGAGTGCCTTCTAAATTTGGCAAGCCTGCTAGTGCGGTTTCCAGCGGATATGAAATACGCTGCTCAACTTCCAGCGGCGTATAGCCTGGCGCATCAGTATTGATCATTACCTGCACGTTGGTAATGTCAGGAACAGCATCAATCGGTAATTTGGTGAAATTCCATAAGCCAAGGGCTGACACTGCCAGTACCAGCACCATAACAAGCATGCTGCGCTTAATGGAAAAGCGTAGTATAAAATCTAACATATGGCGCTCCTAGTGGTCGTGTGATGCGCCGGATTTTTCAATATCGGCTTTGATGATGTAACTATTGTTGGTGACGTATTCAGTGCCGGCATCAATGCCGCTAAGTACCTCAACCCATTCACCAGCCTCACGACCTAGCTCCAACATTCTGACTTCGTATTGCTCCCCTACTTTGGCGTAAACTACCGTAAAGTCTCTGAAAGTCTGAAGGCCAACTCGCTTAACGGCTAAGGGAACCTCAAAAGTTTCGATTTCTATTAGCGCGGAAATGAACATACCTTCTGTTAATTGCCCGCTAGAGTTGTCTACGTCTGCAAGAAATAGGCGAGCTTGATCATCTCTCATTCCTAGACGATTACCACTGATAGCAGTGTCAATTGTCGCATTGTGACCATTAACCATAACTGTAACGGGTGGTGATTGTCTTATGGAAGCCACATCCATTGGAAATACAGCAAGCTCTGCAAGCAATTTATTAGACTGAGTGATTTCAAGCAGCACTCGCTGACCCGACTGTTCGCCGGTATTCGCTTTTTGCTCGGTTATTACCCCTGCGATTGGCGCTTTAATTTGATTAGATTGTAAGCTCTCGTTACTTTCGATAGTAATTAACAATTGTCCCTTTTTGACAACATCTCCAAGAGCAACATGCACTTGTTTGATTTCCCCTTCAAAACGCGCTTGGATTTGACGCTTAGCATTAGCTGGTAATACAAGCTTGCCATACACTTTGATGGTTTTATGTAATGTTGCTGCACCGACAAATTCCGTATCAATCTCCATCGCTTCTGCTACTTTTTCTTCAATCAACGTGCGGCCTTCAAAATTGTCATATTCCCACGTATAGGTTTTTCCCCGATAACGAGCGGCCACAGAAACCACAAAAGAATGAGGTTCATAAATAACGGTATCTCCGCGCAAATAGTCACCTTCCGCTTTAAAGTTAATGTCGTCTATTTGCTCTCCTAAGCGAATTAATTTGATGTTTAATTCCACTTGCTCAGGAGGCACGGGTTTTTCTTCATTAGTTACCCATAGCCTAAACTCTGGTGGAACGCCTGTTTCAAAGATGGAAAGTTCAACGGCAAAGTCGCCATCTCGCAGCATTCTTCCGCGATGTGGGCCTTTCTCAGGCTCGACCTCTACAGTTGTTTCAGTAGATTCAGCTAGAGCGCTGCTAGGCACTAATGCACTTGCTGCTCCAAGCTGACATAAAAATAAAAAAATAAAGAGTCGGTTATTCATTCGTTTCTCACTTAATTAGAAAGGCTTGTGCCGGTAAGGCGCTGAATTTCGATATGTTGAAGATGTATCGCCTGATAGGCATCCAGTAACTGTGCTTGTGTACTGAGTAACTCTTGTCGAATTGACGTCCACTCTAAATAACCGAGGCGACCAATATCGTATGCCTTACTGGCCTCCTCAGTTGCTTTTTCGAGCAATGGGATCACTTGCTCGGTGAGCGTATCAATAACATGCTTGCTGTGTTTCATGTTTTGCAGCAACACAAACAGCTGCGTGTTGAGCTTTCTGGCCAAAACATCAGCTTGGCTTTGATATTCGGCTTGCTGAGCTTGAATAACTTGTACTTCGCCTAAGCTTCGTGAGTCATTGCCAAACGGAATAGATATACCTGCGACTAATCCGAAATCATCGGTAGCTTCGTAGCGTCTTATGCCTGCTGACACTTGCCACTTGGGGCGCGCTTCAATGCGTGCTAGCTCAATCTGTGATTGGGCAATACGTCGCTTGTTAGCAAACGCTAAAAGTGCAGGATGAGCTTGTAGTTTTGCTAATTGCGAGGGTAAATCTTTGACGACAGGGATATTAAGCAATTCACCTTGAGGCACATAATCACTAACCTCACCGCCCCACTGCGCCACCAACTGATAACGACTCGCCTCAAGCTCATGCTCCAAGTCTTCTACCTCCAGACTTCGACGCACTAACTCTGCTTTTGATTGCAATTGTTCAATCGATAAGCTTTTTCCTGCTTCAACCCTACGTCTTATCGCAGATAACGCACTATCAGCCTGTTGTTCTGCCAGTTCCGCAAGTTGTAAGCGCTGCTCTAATATCAAGGATTCAATAAACAGCTTTGCCGTATATGCAGAGATATCAAGTGCCTTTATCTCAATGTCAAAATCGATTTGCGTAACGGCATTCGTTGCCGCATCTACACGTTTCTCAATTGCACGTTGTTCAAGCACCCATGCAATACTCAAGGTACTTTGTGCTGCACCAAAATTACTGTGAGTACCTGTACCCATTGCATCCTCAATGGTAAAGTCGATTGTAGGCCTTGGTAACACAGCTGCCTGTTTTACTTTTGCATCAAGCGCCTTGCGCTGATGTCCAAACACACTCATTTCAGGGTGCTCTGCTAAAGCAAAGCTGATCGCTTGAGACAAATTCAACGCTTCTTTTGCTTGTACCTCTTGTGCATTAACGAAAAGTGGGAACATGGTTAGTCCAGCAATAATACATAGTCCAAACGACCTAACATCCAGATTCAAAAACCGACCTACAATCGGTTTTAATGTCGTGAAAATAGTGAGCGAGCGTTGCATGGGGAGTCCTTATGAATGAGTAAAGATAGATTCAACTAAATGGTGAGTTGCATCCACAGCGAAGATGGTCAAACATAGCATTACCGACATAAATGCGATGGGCACTATGACGGGCATCGATTTTTTTGTGGGTGTTAATAGCTGCTGTACTCGGTGAGTTATATCATGTGATCCGAAATAACTAAGAGTAGTGTTTGATTGACGTTGTGGAAAAGTTTTCTGTATCCGAGCAACCTTTACCAATGTTGCTGCTACATCCTCGGCTTCGTGCACCGTTGCAGTTGATTGGTCTGCAATAAATTCAGTTATCAGAGCATACTTTGCATTAAAACGTTGTGCCAATTTCTTTGGGTAATAGGCTGAAAGAAAAGCAATCAAGAGTTTTGACAACGGATCTTTATTGCGGGCGTGGGCAAGTTCATGCTTAACAACAATATTAAATTCGTTTTCGGTAAGATTGTCTATCAGCCCTTTTGATACATAGCAAAGGGGGCTGAAGAAGCCTGATGTAAACGCAGTAGGGATATTGCTATCAATGATTTGGACGCCTGGATAGCTCTTTGAGCCATGCACATTGTTTGAAAAATGGTTCAACGTTAACAGCGCATTACCTTGTCTATATAGCCCTGCTCCTCTAATCACTATTAGTGCCAGGCTGAACAACGAAAACAGAATAATGGTGATTCCATGCCAACTGTCTAACTGAAAAACGTACAAGTGATGCCAATGAGCTACGCTATCAACCCACCTATAAATAGCTGTGTTCTCGAAAAGTGGACTAAAAAAAAGCATCGTCATTAAACCCAAAATCCATGGGCCTGACACCCATATCAAAATTAACATTTTTTGTGATTGAACGGAGTAAGCATCAACAGATTTGCCTACTATTTGCCACACTACAGACAACAAAAGTGCACTCACCAAAAATCCAAGCAATGCAATCGTAATAAGGTTCATGATGACCGCAGCATCACTTATCAGCACTGGTTATTCCTTTTTTTAATTGCTTTCGTTGAAGCTCGATTAATTTCTCTAATTGGTCCAATTGTGCTTCGTCCATTTCACTGGATACGGATGAAAAAGCTGCGACCATGCTGCTTTCACCCTTACTGACAAAATCACTGGCGACACTATCAATCAACTTAGCAATTAAATCACCTCTTTCAATCTGTGCAAAATACAAGTAGGCGTGCCCTTGCTTTTCGCGCCTCAATAGTCCCTTTTTAAACAGGCGCTCCAACGCGCTCTGCACTGTATTAAGAGAACTATCACGTTTTTTTGATAGTTCAGCATGCACGCGTTTAACGTCAACACCAGGCGATGTCCACAAATATTGCAACACCTGTTTTTCCAATTCACCGAGGAACATAAAGTGCCTTTCCTATTTTTCATGAAGCGTATATACTGCCAGAACAAAAACCGATAGGCAATCGGTTTTAATCTCAAAGGTCAATATATGGGTTGGTTGATTACAAAGTATCTTGTTACAGCGGGAATAATTGTAGCGGTATCTGAAGTCGCTAAGCGCAATGATAAACTAGGTGCATTGTTTGTCGCATTGCCAACTGTCACGATCTTAGCAATAATTTGGCTCTATTTAGAAAATCAACCCAATGCAAAGATTGCTAGTCACATGCGATACACATTTTGGTATGTGCTACCTTCGCTCCCTTTGTTTTTGATTTTTCCTCTCTTGATAGACCGAGTAGGTTTTTGGATGGCGCTTTTTGCTGGCTCAATAGTGTCGATTTTTTGTCTTTACGTGCTGGCGTTTATCTTAAAACGGTATGATATTCACTTGTTGTCTTTTTCTTAAGTGCATCGAATCCGTTTAGGTTGATTTTACAAAGATGAAGTCCTTGTTGATGACCAAACTCGTAAAGGCAGTTACATTTTTTAGTATTCTAATTGTCTTAGGTGATGCAGTTCAAACCTCAGTAAGTTAAAGATTGTGAATATTCCGAACTAAAAGTGCGGATCACTAGCGTAGTAGTATCCAAGCATTAGGGTGCTTGGCAATTGTTAGGTCGCTCAAACTCTCCAAATATTTTTGGCATACCAGTGGGCCCTGTCATAATCTCAATAATTTCTGATAATGAAATTCTTATTAATGCAAAAACTCGTGTTGTGGACATCAATAGATAGATGAGGGTGTGCTTTGAAACGCGCCAAGCACTGGGAGGAACAAAAATACAGTTCGACACCTTGAAAACTAAAAAACAAGGTGCGGTTAAGTTTTGTCATGTAAGAACGGATTTTTAACTCGGCTATGCCCAAAAAAAACCTTTACGGTTAATTGTCAAAACCATTCATTAGATGGCGCAAGTCAAGATCTGTCGCTATTTTTTACCCTCCCACAATAATTTTAATCCATGGATACAACTTTTATTTTTTAAAGGTGACGATTTCTCTGACTAATAGACCACAATTGGTCTGATATAAATCATTTTAAAAATGGACGAGGGTTCTCAATGCAGAAACGCTGACTCAACACGAACAATGTTCAACATTAGATCGTTTCGCAGCCTTGCCTGCTTTACAGTCAGCATTTTACGCTTGTAAGCGTCAAGAGGGGCGCCTAAATTGCCGGTTCATAAACTTATAATAAACAACATTGAAACCACTATTTCAATTCAGATATTGATGCTTTATGCAAACACACAATACCATCTAAACAGCTTACGACTAATAAGCTTATATCTTCCAAAATGACGTTTCCTGGTAAATAAGAATGATCATATTCTTCAGCCTCAATATGACTTACATTAAATAAGACATTGTCTAGTTTTACGACTACCCCAAAAAAACCAAAGCGACGAGACAATAATTTGATGCGACTGGTAGGTAAATTCCAATCTACCGCTCTTTCAAATATATCACTGCGCGGCCAGTAAGAATGATCGACTTGAGGCGTAGCTGAATCGTAATATTTATCAACATTAGTGAAAAACGTTTTAATTAGGTTTAGCGACTCGATGTGCATTTTAACCATCAAGGTCGTTATAGATTCGTCAGTCGATACTGGCACCTTCAATTGCATTATGATGTCGCCGGCATCAACAACATCCGATATCTTATGAAGCGTGAGCCCCGATATTGTTGGGTGGTTTATTAAGTAAGGCAGAGGCGTTGGTCCTCTTCCTTTTGGCAGCAAGGTAGGATGAAGATTGATTGCATATTTAACGTCAGTAGATGGCAATATGTGCAAATATTCTGCAACAATGAACATCTCGGCCCCAAGTAAAATAAGCTTGTTCAAGTCATCTAGAGTAGGTTTAGCCTCAGCCAAGGGAATTTGATGATGAGAACATAAGCTTGTTATGGTTGAAGCACCATGTTCAGGTTGGTTCTTATAAACACGCAGTATTTGATGGCCTTCATCAAGTAAATATTTTAAGCATGACGAGAACAAGTTATTCCCAAAATACACAATTTTCATGATGCTTCCCGCCAATCAAAATAAACACGATGAAAGTCGTTATTAAATCTGGGTGTAAAGCCGTATCGATATAAAATAAAATCTTTGGGCTCACTGACTATTAGCATGTAACTTCCCTAGCGACTGCGACAGAATAGCTCTGTGCTAACGAACAATGTTTTGCTTAAAAACTAAATATTGAAAACAACGTCATTTTTACTTACGGATCGCGAGTGATATTTTGTGCTGTTAACAAAACTAACCACAAAGGTTTTTCTTCTTGCTTACATCAAGTCTTATCGGTTTTGATGTCTTGTAGTTTGCTTAAAACCTCTTCAAACTGCTGTTTGCCGCAGTTCTCACCGTCTTCTGCTTTTGGGTCTATTTTTTTAGTCGATTCAGTCTTTATGTCGATGCTTTTTGAAATATTATTCGCAATTTCCAAGGTTAATTCCTTAAATTTGATAGTGAAGCTAGATTTACAATGAGAGCGTAAAATAAGTGGTTTTATCCCTGAGTTCATTGCATGTGGATTACATTTTCATTACATTGCCGTCATTATTAGCATGAGCGATTACGGGGAATAATGAAATTTACTGACATTCTTGCCATGAGCCTATTGTACGATTGATTGCTTTTTGACAAGCTGAATTACCCCAAAGCCGTGGATGATGGCTCGATGTCTTGAGCATGTCGAGCATTCCAATTGGACTGCTGTGCTACCAAATCTTTTACGGAATCTATAGGGCCATATCGCGACGGGTAATAATGCAAGTGTCAATTTAGTGCACGCTTAGTGTTTGAATTAAACGAAATATAGCCAACAGACAAAGCGATAATGACAATACCTGTCCATTGCCAAAAAGTTAAGGTCTCATCAAAATAAAACCACCCCAGATACAGCCCAAATACCGGCGTTAAAAAACTATACATATTAAGATGATACAAAGGTGCTTTGTCCATTAGCCAAAACCAGATGAGAAATGGAAGCGCTGTGCCGGGTATCGCAAGCAAAGTGACAATACTGTGATACACTATCGATTCGACTATCGGGTCAATCACCCTTGTATTGGTCATGTATGCCTGATAAAAACTAAAAATTCCTAAAGGTATGGCACCAATCAACAGTTGAAAGCCCATGGCATAATAAATATCCACTTTATTTGCGATTAATTTAAGTAATATGTTACTTACTGCGATACCACTCGCTGCTATCAAAATATAAATAACATCATAAACAGGCTGTCCATTATCACTCCATAGGGACTCACTGCCGATCATCGCAATCCCCGCAAAGCCAATTGCCATAGCTAAGGCGACGCTTTTGTCCATATGCTCTTTTAGAATGAACCAACCAAGAATTCCTGCAATCAAAGGTTGCGTGTTAGTCAGCACGGTAGCCAAACCAGGATAAATTAAGCTAGCAGCTTAGAACATACCCCAAAAGCCTATATTGGTAGCCGAAATACATATAGCAGTAATAAAAAGCCATTGTCGCCTGTTTTTAGGGAGTGGTCTTTTAAAAAAAAAGGCAATTAATACCAGAAATAAGCCCGCTATGATAGAACGATAAAAAGCGGTAAGCATAACCGGTGCATAGTCTAATGTTAAAAAATTAATGGATAACAACTTGCCCAAGATAACATTACACTAACTGCACCAATTTGAACTTTCACTTTTGGTTGACCATAAATATTATTTCACCTTAAATATTAAATTGTAGTGGGCTTCTTTGAGCCGTTTTTTCGTGAGCCGAATGACTTGTATTGCGGGCTCTCAGCATTGCCGTAATATATTCTCCTTGCGCAACGTTAATCATTCTTTCTCGTTCTTGCTGAGCTTCCATCACTTCATCGAAAGATGATTGAACTGGGTCGGGTGGGTTGACGTCTTTAAGTTGAATCGTTTACGATTTTTACTTTGTTGGTTCAAGATATTGAAATTTGATGAGGTATCTAAGTTTGCCATATTGCATTTCCTTAATTGTTTCTATCGATGTTGATAGTTTTAAGAATAAGCTCGTATATTTTTAGCTGCAAAAATTACACCAAAATGGTGAATAATGGCCTTTCTAAGTGACCTTTTTACAAGCATGTAGAATTACTTTTCCGCATTGTAATATAGACCATGGGCGAGCTCAGGGATACGCTAATGATGCTTATACCACCCAGCACGTTTAATATCATTCCAAGACGTCGATTGATGACAAGCGTAACATGCCTCTACTTTTGCTTTAGGCTCGCCGGCTACTTTTGCTGAAATCATTTTAAAATGTTGCATGTAATGGCTCGGCGGTGCTTCATGGCATTGGTTGCAATCACGTGACTGACTAGAAGGATGCGTATATTTAGGTAATGACCATGTATTTGTGCTATGACATTGCACACAGTCGTTTCCAAACAAACCAAAATGTTTATCGTCATTGCTGTGACATTGTGAACAATTGAGTAAAGCCTCTTTGTTGGTTACTTCAGGGTGAACAAAGAGCGGTTCAGGTCTTTGTTTATTCGCGAGCAAATAAGTAACAAGTTCAATGGTTGTGGCGTCCTCGTCAAAAGGCATATCAAGATTTGGAAGCATGTCAAAGCCAATATCAACCAACGCACCATGATCCATCTTAGAAATATTGGCATTAAGACCTTCATGCTCAATATGGCAACTGGTGCACTCCTGTATATCAGCATGGAAGGCGGTTGGTTGACGCGCAACAATATGCGTATCATTCGCATGACAAGCAACACATTTATCTCTCTCTACCCCTTTAATTGGGGTATGACAACTTAAACAATCGTTATCAATAAAGGAATGAGATTGACTAAGTGAGCCAGGGCTTATTGCCTGCTCCCAATCTAATTTGGATAAATCTTCAGGCTCGTGCCAAAAATGACTCAGGCCAAACGCTAAGACTATGATTGCTAATACACCGACAAACCATTTCATTATAGCCACCTAAGCCCGAAATAAACCTCACTTGCTATATGTATAAACAGAACACAATATAGCGTCATTGAAATAAAGATGTGAAACTTCAACCAGCGAGAAAACCAAGTTTTTGCTGTGTTATGGATCATAATGCTATATTCGATGTCTGAGATGGCATCCACTATCTTCAGCAACTCTTTTTCTTTTAGCAATGATTTACCTTGTCTAGCGCCGAGCAAGCTTAGACTAAAGGACGGAAGGATATCTGAAGTGCGTTTAGTAAACGCTTCATACTGAGCATTACTAACGCCATCTCTCAAGTTGTTTTTTGAGTCATTTAATGCGTGTTGAAACTCGTTTAATTGACGCTTTTTTTCTTTCATTTTCGTTGATATTAAACCAAGTACATATCGGCCTACAAAACCGCTCAGAACCACTACCATCATAAACAACACAAGTATTATACCGACGGGACTAGCAAATCTGTGCGCGCTATGTATCAACGCCAATATTGGTCCTAGCACACCCGCGTAAATATGGATTTTGAGCAGAGTTGCCATAGGAATGAATTTTGTGATGCTCTTTTTTAGGGACTTTGTTCGCTTTATGAACATATATACAAGTGGGATCAGCATCAATATGCTGGCTAGTGCTCCGACAACAAAACCGCTTAGACTACCCGGAAACTGTGAAGAGCGATGCCACAAAAAGCCTAGCCAAAGTAAAATCATGAGTGCGACTAAGCTACCGACTAAATTTCGCTCATGTGTATTCATTTAAGCTTCTACCTCAACATCTGACGTTGGGATAGCCTGACATGCTAGTATATATCCTTCTTTTTTATCTTGCGGCTCTAACCCGTCATCAACGTCCATTTCTACGGCTCCTTTGGTGAGCTTTACTTTGCAGCTTCCACATGAGCCGGCACGGCAAGAGTTATCAATATCAATATCGAGTGAATCAGCAACATCTAAGATTGTTTCATCTGCATTAACCGGAGCTTGTTTACCAGAAAGACTAAAGGTGATTTGCTTTTTACTCACTTTTTCTAGCACAGGCTGAGTAACGTTAGGTTTATTAAGACTTTTAGGAGTTGCAGGCCCAAAAGCCTCCGTTTTTATTTGGCTCTCAGGCACGCCCAAACCAGAAAGGATCCCCTTCATGGCCTCCATCATGGCTGGCGGTCCGCAGATATGGGCAGTTTTTGCTTCAATTTCAGGCACAAAATCTTGAATTAATCCAGAGGTCAAACGCCCCTGTGGACCCATCCATGATGTCCCCTTTGCCTGCGTCATACTCACAAGTACTTTCAAATTTGAATAACGAGCCTGTAAATACCTTAACTCCTGTTCAAAAATAAAGTCCTTTGTAGTACGTGTGCAAAACAGAAAATATATATCACCGTCCCAACAAGTCGTGGTTAAATATCTTACTGCGCTCATCATAGGGGTGATCCCGACACCGCCTGATATGAGCATGACACTGTTTTCGCCTTTCCCATTAAAAAAGAATTTTCCACCTGGCGCTTTGACCTTAAGCGAATCCCCCACTTTTACATTGTCATGCAAAAAACGAGATACCACACCATGCTCTTCACGTTTTATGGTGACTTCAAAATAATGTGTTTGTGTGGGTGATGAAGCTATTGTATAAGAACGTTTAACTAACTTATCGACGCCATCAATTTGCAGCGAAAAAGTGACAAATTGACCCGGCTCGTAACTGAAAGGAATGAGGTCATTGTTCGGATGAGCAAAGCGAAATGTTTTAACATCATGGGTTTCAATGAATATCGCTGTGACTTTCATCTCACCGCTAAACACATTTCGTCGCATCCCTGAGTCAGCAGAATTTACAGGTATTGAGGCTGATAAGTCACTGTTTACACCATTATTAGTTGGGACGGGTGTCGCTGTTTCTACATCAACTATTGGCGTATCAGTATTTGTGGGTAAGCCAGTGTTGTTTTTTTGACTTGTGCCTGAAGCCTTAGTATTGTTTTCATTATTTTTGAGTTGCGCAAGCAACGCGGATGCTCTACGCATTTTAAATCCATATACGTATATCATGACAACAGCAAAGAGCAATAAAATCACCATAATAGAAGTGTGAAAGGGCGTCATTCCCAAAATAATAGTCTGTTTGTCTTCAGGTATGCTGGGCAGTATATCCATCTGAGTTTTGAACCACGTTAAGGCTACGCGTCTTGGCTCCTGTCCATCTAGCAGCGCACGTTTAGTCGCAAGACCACTATCAAAATGGGAAATTCCCTCTTTTACCGTTTCAAGCGCGATTTGCATTTGGGCATAATCTTCTGCCTGTGAGGCCTCTGCCAACCACATAAACCCATTAGAAAGTTGTTCGTTGCCTAATCGCATTCGCTCAGTCGCTTTACTCAAGAGAAGTATCGTTTGCTCAGGCGTAGCTGACTGCATTCTCATTAAAGAGGGATAGAGATCTTTGGGTTTGGGCGCTCCCATTTTCTCCATCATTTTGTCCATTCCTTTGCCCATACCAGGACCCATCATACTGGAAGCGTCAATACCTGGCTGAATGCTTGGGATCTCATTAGTTGGTTTTTCATCTTTGCTTGGATGATGTCCAGCATGTTCTTCGTTCTCAGCTTGTTGAAGCGCCATTGGCTGAGAAGAAAAACCTATTACCGTCAAGGTAAACATGATTAAAAGTACAAACCGACATTTCAGGGTAAATATAGGCAACAACGAAAATCTCATTGCGAAAGCCCTTTTTGTTTGTGCCAAAGGGCTTCAATTTGAGATAGTTGCGACGGTGTTAAAACTGACACAGCCTCACCGACCAACACGATGAATTGGATACGAAGCTCACTGTTTATAATTTCAATTGCAGAGATTGTACTTTTAATATTACTAAAATTCGGTAATCCTTTGGAGGTAAGCGTCCATAAGCTTGACTCTAATCTGCTTCGCTTTTCAGTCTGGCTTACTTGAAAGGTTTGCCATTTGTCCTGAATATTTACTAATTGATTTAATTGCTCATCTGATAGAAACAGAGCGTCTTTGAAGTTCATAAAAAACGAGTCTTCTCCAAGATGATACAAATGTAATGCGTCGCTTTTGCCAGGTAATGTAATTAACGTATTTGTATCCGTTACCACTGGTGGTATTTTTTGATGCACACCCATCATTGAGCTATTTTTCATCTTCATTTTGCACATCATTCCCATGCAAGACTGATTGGATTTAGACATCATTGTCATGCTATTTTTTCCCATGCCCATTGCTGTTTTAATTGTATTACTAGGTTCACCAGAAGTTGAAGATGGCTGACTGTATGCCTCCCTGCTTATGTTTTTTTGTGTTGTGGGCGCGAGAGAATTGTCTAATGCTCGCAAGGCTTTTTGAATATCTGCAAAGTCGTCGCTGGTTGACTTAGGAGCTGTTTGTTCTATTTGTTTATGCAATGCTTGCTCAGGTTTTCCAGCTTCTTCCATCGACTCCGTGACTTGAGTCGCAGCCGAGCAAGATAAGGCAAAGAAGGCGCTAAATGCAATCGTTGCGAGTTTAGCACCCCACTTGTATTCCTTAGAATTTATTCTAAGCTCAGCGTGTGACAGCCAAAGAATGACGTGAGGATTAAAAATCACGATCAAATTCAACCATGTCATAACGAACAATCTCACCATCTAACACAGTTGCTTCAGCAAAATGTTGATTCTTAGATTTTCCCAGTCTTATTTTTCCAATATATTCCCGAGAATATGCACTTTCACCTTCCGCTATCGCGGCCGGGTCATACACTGTTCGAAACACGTTAAAGACTTGATGCTCTTTCAATCCATCTGTATCAGACACACAAATAACTGCTTGTCGGTCGGAAACAGAGACTACTTGGCCGCTCATTACATAGTCATGGTAAACCTGACTAGTACAACCACTAACTAAGCCTATTGCTAAGACAGCAATTGCAAAAAACTTAATGAATCTATTCATAATATTATCCAACGATGATGGTGTTTTGGATAGGCGCGTTGCACCTATCCTGCTATAAAACGACTAATTTTTTTTATGCTGATGCTTTGGTTTACTTTTTTCCGCTGCGTGCCCCATCATCTGCTCCATCATGTCCATCATCATACTCATGCGCTTTTCCATCATCGCCATTTTATCCTCAGCCGACATATCATCATGTTTATGTTTCATGCCTTTCATGTTGTTCATACCCTTGCTGTCACCCGATTTCATCATGCCCATCATGCCTTCCATTTTTTTAGCATGCTCATGCAACATTGCTTCTCGTTTGTTAGGATCTGTTTCTTTTTTAACCGCGGCTAACATTGCTCGCATATCTTCCATATGACTTTGCATTTTTTTCATCATTTGGTCTTTCATCATCGGCATTTCATGCTTGTCCGCGTTTTGGTGTGCATAGACAGCAGAAATAGGTGAAATGACTAAAACGCTGGCGAATAATAATGAAGTTATTGTTTTCATGATTTTATTTCCTTTAGTGATACTCAATTGAGCAGCTTATGTTTAATAATGAATTTTGCTTATACTGAATCTGTATTTTTTTGACGGCGATACGTTATTGAGGCGACAAAAACACTACCAATGCTGCGATTTCTTCATCGGTTATGGGCATTTTCGGCATCGCTGAAGCAGAGTTATTAAATTGAGGCTCTTTAACTTTACGCTCAAAAAATGCTATTCCTTTTTCGCTGATAATATTATCGAGTGACGGGCCAAGGGTGCCTCCTGTGCCTTGCACCTGATGACACCCTTGGCAACCATAGCGAGTCAGAACTTCTCTAGGCTCAACGGTATTATTGACACTCTCAAGAACTTTCGGTGCTTGCACAGGTGTGGAAGCAATTTCCATAAATTTGAGAATGGCTTGGACTTCTGTTCCGGTTAAGTGGGCCTTTTCTCGCATATGAGGCATAATGACTTTCCATTCACTCATGGAAAACTCTTGTATTGGACGGCTGTTATGGCATCGCGCACAATTATTATTTATCAATTCGGCGCCTGACAGTGGTTCACTACTGTGCACGTGAAGCGATGCGAATAAAGAAGTAAACAACACAAATATGTTAATGGTAGATTGATGTTTCATAATTAGTCCTCCTAGAAGCCATAACTAAATTGCACGGCGAAACGTTTGTCGTCAGGGCCATCAGCAACGTCTGTATCTTCGTAACCCACTTTGATGACTGAACGCGGATCCAACCAGTAATTAATACCGACCATCCATCGCTCGGCTTCTTCTACTTTTTTGGTTTGCGCATGTTCAATAACAATTTCGGTACTCCCTAGCTCTTCGAATAGATGGCCTACAAAAAATGTTCCTTGTAAAAACCAACCATTGCGAGAAAACGAATCAATTACATCCTCATGATCTCGCTCTACAAACGCGTCGGTTTCAGTGCGAATGTACTCGCCTCGCAAAATTGCGTGTGTACTGATCAAATTGATGTCGATACCATTAGCCCTAATATCCAGCTGTCCACCTTCATCATAAGCGCCCTGATAGTAAGACGTGCCTATTTCAATTGACGGGAGAAAAGCTACGGCGATTCGGCCGCCAAACGCCTTATTACTATTGTTGTCTGAACTCGTCGCCTCAAACTCGACTTCAGGGAAGGCTTCGCCATGTTCATCCTCATCCACATCTGGATCGAGTGTGGTCGTAGGCGAAAACAAGCGAGCAAACGCAATATTATGGTCGTCTTCCACTACTTCTTCTTCGTCATGTTCTGCTTCTGAACGAGGTCCATTTGTCATAAAGACATCGAAAAACACCTTTGCGGATCCTACTTGGTAAACTTGCTGTGCTGCCACACCGACATCACTTAAAATAGGCAACATGGGATCCATTGCTTGGCTAGAGCCGTGGGCACCATATATGCCAGGCGTCCAGATGCTGCGATTGATCCAACTGGGATGCCAGTTGGCACTAAATTGTCCAAACGGCAGTAAAAATTTGCCTGCTGTAATGGTCGTGTTGTCGTTTAAGAAGTAATGGATATCTGCATATTCAAGCTCAGTTTCTGTTTCCCCATCTTCATTTAAGCCAACTTCAAGTTCAGCTTCCACGTGCATCTTGTCATTTAAACTAAATAAAAATATCGGAACAAAACGTGCAGAGAAAGCACTTGTATTTGCGACATCGGTGTTTTCGTACTTTACATCGCCGTAACCAACAAGGACAAAACGATCATTGGATTCATTTGCATAAAGAGAAGACTGCACAGTAAGAGCACCAAAAAGAGCCGTTGCGAGTCTTATTTTTTCTTTGGTTCGCATAGCTAATTACCTTATGTTAGCGAAAATTCGTCAAGAACTTGGTTCTAGGCGTTTTCTAATGTTAGTGAAAGTTATAAAAAACAAAATAGTAAATTCGCCTTCACATCAAAACACTAATTTCATTTTGCTTTTACATAGCGGTCATCTTATTTATTGCGCATTAAATATAGTTGATTTAGATCAAGCATTCACAACGATTAGATTACAGTTCGATTACATTTTCGTAATTAAACCAGTTACTTATTTCAATCAACATTAAGTTTACTTATGCTTTTTACCCTAAATCTAGCAAATATCTTTTTTTCTTTGACGAAGAAATGAGCTGATATATTTCGTGTAGAAAATAGGTAGTCAGGGCAAAATAATGAAAAAAATCGCAGTGATCACTGGTGCAGGGTCTGGAATTGGTTTGGCGTTAACTAATGAATTGCTATTTGAATACTCACAATTATTGGTCATCGCATTTTGCAGAAACAAAGACAATCTACTACCCCTTAAAAACAGGTATAAAGACAGGTTGCTCATTAGACAAGTCGACTTTAATCACAATGCAGCATTTGCTTCTATTAAGCGTTTTCTTGGAAACTATCAGCAAATCGATTATTTGGTGCATTGTGCGGGAGTAGTTTCACCCATTGGTAAACTGTCCTCATTAAATTTAGATGATTGGCGTAATAATCATAAGGTCAACCTTGAAATGCCCTTGCTAATTACTCAATTGTGTCTTAAAAAATTTAAGCATAGCCGAGTACTTTTTTTGACAAGCGACCACCCTATCGCTCCAGTGACCGGGGCGTCCGCATATTGCATTAGTAAAGCTGCCATCAATACCCTAACAGACTGCTTTCGGCAAGAAATCACTGCAGATATCGCAGTATTTACAAGCGTTGCTCCTGGAAACGTAGATACCCCAATGCAGGCTGAAATACGCCAAGCGTCAAGTGATGTGTTACCTTTATCGGATTTTTTGCGCGAAATGCACGATCAAAATAAGCTTATCCCAACTGCACTCGTGGCTAAATATTTAAAAGAATTGTTAATGTCTGTCAGCCGAACATCATTTGGAACAAGATCATGGAATTTGTTAAAAGACATCAATGAACTAAGCCATTTCACTCATATGAGTAAAACTAGAGAGCCGCCTATCGTGCAAGCTGACAGGACTCTGTTTTTGCAACGAAAAATGAGAGGCGAAGTCAATACCTTCGGCAGTGCGGAATATGAGAAACGCAGGCGAGTTTTCAATAAGGCTGTTTCTAAATACCCTATGATGATTGCTACACCGCAGTCGATACATGACATTATAGAAGTGATCAAATTTGCTAATAAACTCTCTTTGCTGATATCAATAAAGGGTGGCGGACACGGAATTAAAGGAGCCTCTATAGTTGGTGGTGGCGTCGTTCTTGATATGGCAAACTTCCAAGAAATATCACTCAGCGCCGATGGGGGGCATGTGAGTGTTGGTGCGGGTGTTAAGAATAAACATTTAGACCACTTTTTATCTCGCATAAACAAAGTAGTACCGCTAGGTACTTGCCCTGATGTAGGTGTTATTGGTGCAACACTAGGCGGCGGAATTGGCTTCCTCTCGCGCAAACACGGACTAAGTTGCGACAATGTCACACGATTCGATGTCATCATGGCTGATGGAAAGTTATTAAAAGTGACGCCTCATCAACATCCAGACCTTTATTGGGCACTGCGTGGCTGTGGCGGCGGTCAATTTGGTGTCGTAGTCAGTATAGAATTTGCACTGCACCCTGCTCCTGAGTTTGTTGAAGGAGGAACCATAGAGTGGCCAATTAGTGAGGCCAAAAATATCTTAAAAGCCTATAGTCACGCAGTTTTAGAGGGACCAAAGTCACAGTTTTTATATGCCTATATTGCCCACTCTGTGCCTCACAAAGCTAATATTTCTATCATGGGGTTTAGTGAATCAAGGTCACATCGTTTAAAGACAGTATCTTCATGGCGGGAAGGTGCGACAGTATCAATTGAGCGGAAACAGTATATCGAATGTCAATCAAACAACTACGAAAGTGGCTTGGGTTTATATTGGCAACATGGAATTATTCAGGGTGAATTAACGGATAAGTTTATAGACATACTACTAGCGTGTTATAAGGAATGTCCTGATGATTCTGGTGGGATAATGCTAGACCCTCTTTGCGGCGCAATACAGGACAAAGGTGCTAATGAAACAGCATTTATTCACAGAAATGCGTCCTTCATCTGTAGCATTACCGGACTTACTAAGCAAAATCAAGGTAAGGAACTTGTAGCTGCCTGGGTTAAAGATACCTACAAGCGACTCACCCCCTTCTTTAATGGTTACGCGTACCAAAACTATAATATGGGGGAAGAGTCTGCCGTAATCGAATATTTTGGTCAGCACACCGAAAAATTGATAGCAATGAAGAAACGCTATGACCCGAATCTTCGTTTTGTTGGATCACTTCAAGCACATATATCCCCAGTACTTTGAAAAGCTAACAGCACCACTACCTCTTTTTTTCAATAATGCGAAAGGCCTCTGAACGTTCAAAAATCGATAAACGAACAAGTTTATCTTTACTTCCGGCTCCCTGGCGGCAGTTTGTGACAACTCCAAGGTTTGTGTTTTGCATTGTCACGGATGTTTTCATCCACAAATTGGTAGTACCCTTCCTTAAAGTTTGACCACCAATCATGCGATATATCTGCGCCATGGGCTTTAATAATATTTTCTATCCCGTCTAGCTCGCAATGAGTAGCATCGTAACCAACGTGTAGTGTTTGCTTTTTCGATTCGAAACTGACTGCGTCAACACCAAACGTCGCATCGATGTCACTGATGATGTCTACTATTTTAGCATCATCAGTATTCGTTAACTTTAAGTGACGAAGCACTAAGTTAGCTTCGCTTACGCCTACTCTGTGTTCTAAATTACTCATAATTAAAACCTCCAAAGGTATTTTTATGTTAAAAAATATTACTGTTAAATTAAACTCATTAGTTTGTATCAAACTGATTACTTGTAAATAAGCTAATCTCACCATCAAATACACGTCATGTTAGCGTCCAGTATAGATGGCTAAGGCTAAGTTCACCAAAGCCACCCTACTCTTTGCTCTAAGTCATCCTAAAATAGGATAATTTCTTCTTTTTTGAGGAAACTAAAAATAAACGGCTACATTTTGGCTTGCTTAACAAAAGACTTCCACTGCGCTATGCGCGGAATAAACATTGGCACTCGTGCTTTGTAGGCCCAATATTCCTCCTCAAATTCAGCAATCACTTTTTTTTCTTCACGTAAAGACAAACGATAGTAAATAAAGATAATCACTGGAAAAAGACCGACTGAAAATACAGTGGGCCAATGCACAATCCCCTCGCCAAATAGCGCAATAAACAAACCGGTGTATTGAGGATGCCTCGCTAATGCATATAAGCCATCTGTCACTAATCTGTTCTCTTGTCGCGCTTTATAAACTTGTCGCCAACCTTGAAAGAAAAGTCCTATACCCAAAAATAATAAAATGTATCCCAAGACCATTGCTATCATCATGCCCGTCTCTCCTATCCCCAAAAGAGACGACCATAAATTTGCATTAAGCTCGGCTCTGTCGAGGCCTCCAAAGCGTGCCAATAGATATATTGTCAAAGGAAAGCCATACATTTCCGCATACAAGGCGATGATAAACGCTTGCACAACTCCCGCACCAGCCCACTCGTGCCACGATGAAGGAGCCATATATTTATAAAGATACCAAGACGCCACTACTATCATAATAAGCGCTAGGAGCCATACACCTGAGTGTGCTACCGGTTCGTTCATAAACTCGTCTCTATATAGTAAACAACCAAGTCACGAAAAGATGCTATTTCGCTTTGCTTCCAAAAAAATTATAAAGTGGTACCCAAATTAGCGCGATAAACCAGCCATACATATAGCTTTCAAGGAGTCCCAAGAAAAAACTCTGCCAACTTATCCATTCAAACCCCGGTAATAACTTTAACCACACTTCATACATAGCGTGCTCTGGAAAAATAAGGTCGAATACAACACATAGTGTGAAGCTGATACTTATGAATAAGCTAGTTGCGTGCCCAAATGCACTTAATGATAGTTTGTGGGTCATTTTCGCGCTCCAGTGGCGTCCGTTTTCGTCAAGTATTTAACTGGGTCTACATCAAACTTATCTAGACATTCTTTTGAACAAAAGCGATATAACTCACCGTCGTGCAGTTTCCCGTAACCTTTATCTATTTCCACTATCTTGTTGCACACAGGATCAATGATGGCTTCAGGTTGTTCAGGTGTTTGTTCTTTGTGGTGACCGTGGGCCATATGCGCGCCGCAACCATACCTCATCATGAGATAAAAAAGCCCCGCGAATATTACGAATGAAAAAACGCCGTCCATAAAATGTCTCCTTTAAGTTTCATTTATTACTTATGCGCTCTGTAATCTATTTGTTTATTGGGCCGATATAGCATCAAAACCTCACTCTACGATCAGTTCACCCGTATACATTTTCATCTGACAATGAAAAGCATGTCGACCTGGTTGCATCGCTGGGAGTGATATATCTACTTTTTTATTCAACCTCAGTGTTGCGGCAACCCCCAAATCAGGTATATGCAATGATTCAGAGCATGGTGAAGAATCAGTTCTAAAAAATGTAATCATTGATGCTTGATTGGCGGGTAACTTAATAACAGCCGGTTGATACGCCCCATCCTTCACCAATACTTCTATCACTCCATCACTCATTTCGACTGATGATGATTTGTAAAGCCAAAACCACCATATGATCAGGGCGATAACTCCCATACCTGCAATATTTACCCACAACATAATTTTCTCCTTCTAATGATTTTTAGCTTTAAATAGGCGTAGACGGTTTGCATTGGTAACAACGGTCAGTGATGAAAAGGCCATAGCCGCACCTGCAAAAACGGGATTCAATAACACACCAAAGAATGGGAACAACACGCCTGCGGCAATTGGCACACCTGCGACGTTGTAGATGAAAGCCCCGAATAGGTTCTGTTTTATATTTGCTAGCGTGGCTTTGCTTACCGCGATAGCATCTGCTAAGCCATGCAGTGAGCCGCGCATGAGCGTTATGTCGGCACTTTCTATTGCCACATCGGTGCCAGTACCAATAGCAAAACCGACATTGGCGTGGGCTAAGGCAGGCGCATCATTAATTCCGTCGCCAGTCATGCCCACAATTTCACCCTCTTCCTGCAGCTCTGCGACTTTATTCGCTTTATCTTCTGGCATAACTTCAGCCACGAATTCCTTGATACCGACCTTTTTTGCTATCGCTGACGCGGTCAAACGATTATCTCCGGTGAGCATGATAATCCGAATGCCATTTTTCTTTAGTCGCGCAATCGCGGTAATGGAATCGCTCTTTATTGGATCTGCAACCGATATGATCGCGGCCAAGGTATTGTTTATGGCAAAGTACATTGGTGTTTTGGCTTCTTGCGCAAACTCTTGCGCTTTTTCTATATATTGCTCAATAACAACACCTTTATCTTTCATGAGCTTTTCATTGCCAAATAATAGGGCTTTCCCTTCATATGAAGCCTGCACACCTTTACCAGGAATTGAATGAAAGCCATCTACTTTCTTGGCATCAATTCCTTGTGCCTTGGCACTGTCGACAATTGCCATCGCCAAAGGGTGTTCAGAGCCCGCCTCAATACTTGCAGCTAGCATCAAGACTTCTTTACGTGAGTAATTTTTTGTTAGTAACACGTCGGTGACCTTTGGTTCTCCCTCTGTGATGGTGCCCGTTTTATCTAAAATCATCGTCGTGATCTTCGAAGCTGTTTGCAGCGCCTCACCATTTCTAATTAATACACCGGCTTCGGCAGCTTTTCCCACGCCTACCATTACCGACATTGGCGTTGCTAGACCCAGTGCACAAGGACAGGCGATTATCAATACCGTAGTCGCCGATACGATGGCAAAAACCAAAGCAGGTGATGGACCGAAATTCAGCCACGCTAGCGCACTAAGCACTGCAATAATCATAATAACGGGAACAAAATAGGCAGAAATAGCATCCGCTAAACGACCTATCGGTGGTTTAGAGTTTTGTGCTTTTTTTACCATTTTGATAATTTGCGCTAAGGCAGTGTCTTTGCCAACACGATTGGCTTTAAATACGATTGAACCTGATTTATTAATGGTACCCGCAACAACCTTATCGCCTTCTTGTTTTTCTACTGGCATAGGCTCACCAGTTAACATTGACTCATCTATTGCGGTGTGACCTTCCACCACTTCACCGTCGACAGAAATTTTTTCACCGGGTCGAACCCGAATTAAATCTTGTAGCATCACATCTTCAATCGGTATATCGACATCATTGCCCCCTCGAATCGCACGTGCCGTTTTTGCTTGAAGACCAATCAACCGTTTAATTGCTTCAGATGTTTTGCCCCTCGCTTTAATTTCTAATGCTAAACCAAGGTTGATTAATCCTATTATCATTGCTGTTGCTTCAAAATAAACGTGACGCGCCATTGTTGGTAATAATTCTGGAACGGCCACCACGACCATGGAATATAGCCATGCCGTGCCGGTGCCTAAAGCGATGAGAGTATCCATATTCGCTGAATGATTTTTTAGCGAGTTGTAGGCCCCCACATAAAAATGCTTGCCAGAAAAATACATGACGGCTAACGTTGCCAGTCCAATGCCAAACCAGACTAGGCGTTCACTAGTTGTGTTGACCGTCATTTCCCCTATCACTAGCCCATAAATCATGAGCGGTACACCTAATAAAAGCGCGATTGTCATATCTCGCATGAGCTTTTTGTAATAAGCCCAATCAGCCTTGTCTTTTTCATCAAGGGCTTCTTGTTCTGAGTCGCTGGTATCTACTTTTGCTTGATAACCAGCTATTTCAATCGCCGTAACAAGCGCTGCGTCCTTCACCTTACCCGTAACACTCACTGTTCGTTGTGCAAAATTCATTTCTGCTTTTGTCACGCCATAAACCGCGCGCAGCGCCTTTTCAATTTTACTGACACAACTCGCGCAACTCGCTCCTTCAATCATTAAATGATATGTGGTTGCTTCTTGAGCACTATCGATGTTGCTTGACGACCGTGTATTGCTATCTGCTTGAGGTTCTTTGGACGCATCATTTCGCTTATGACAACACGACTTCGTGACTTCGTTGTCTTTATTCGTTTGTTCATCACTCATAGCGTTTCCCCATTAATAAAAGTCATTATTGTGCCTGTTTGTTTTCAATATTTGATAAATCGACATCTTCAATTAAATGGCAAATCACGTTATCACATGGCTCTTTGTCTGGTTTTTGATCCCATGTATCTACAGCGTTGCGCATTTTGTCTCGTAACTTAGCCATTTCAATAAACCGTTGTTCAGTTTCGGCCAGTCTTTTCTCAATCAACACCCTGACTGTTGGGCACGGCGTTTTGCCTTTATCGGATTCGGAAAATATCTGTTTGATATCCTCGATAGAAAAACCTAAATCGCGAGCACTCAATATGAATCTAAGACGATTTTGTTGCTCTAGAGGATAAAACCTGTAGCCATTTTCATTTGACCTAGATGGTCGTAACAAATTTATTCGGGTGTAATACCTAATCGTATCCTTGTTAATCCCAAATGCGTCTGCTAATTGCTTTACTTGCATACTCATTATTCAAATACTCCGGTTGACAATAAACCTGTTCCTCACTCGCTAAAAAAGCATAGACCTGTGAGTAGCTCACAGGTCAAGTGATATTTTAGCTATGAGGTGCCGGCATAGACCAAACAATGACCAACACCAATAGCGCAGACAATATAATTGTCCCCGCTAACGTTAACCAATCACGCCGTGTTTTATGCTTTCGTCCTGACAACAGACAGGTCGCAAGCACCGTTTGCGATAAATAATAGAGCGCAAAGCCTTTGCTTGCTAAGTTTATGATCTCAAACACATTGCTGGTCCAAACAAGTACAATAGCGATGCCAATGATTAACATGTAATAGACGTTTGTTGAAAGACGAGCTTTTATCAACTCTCTGAGTAAGCCACCGCCGCCAATTGTGTCTGCTAAAGCGGCACTAATTTGACTGGTGGTTGCTGCAATAAGAAGTAAAAACGGTAGGATCCATATCGCTTGGCCAAGCGTCTGACTAATGGTTGTTTCACTTAATTCAACGATGGGATATACATTGAATAAGGGGCAAGTTAATCCAATAAACACTAGGTAAATGACGGTCGCAATGCCTTGAGCATATTTTACTGCCATTATGCGCTGGTAAGCCGAATATTCAGCGCCCATAAATCTTGCCGTTTCAAAACCTTGAGTGACCATCAACATACCCGCCAAGATACTTAAGGTTTCAACAGGACCGATAGCATTGAGCGCTTCATGCTGAAACCATGTCGCGCCACTTGACATGTCAAATGTCAGCAATGCAACAAGTACTCCCACTATAATCGCTAACTTGATTGTGACCGCATAGAGCTCTATTACTTCAAGCCCTTTAGCTCCTCTTAGCCACGCAATAAACATTATAAATAGTAAGGCTAGACTGGTGGCTACCTTTATCACGGTATCATCAGTAACGCTTATTCTTTCAAACACAAATGATGCGAATAGACTAATATAAAAGGCGACTGAAATAGCATACGCCGCCCCTAAAAACCACTGTCCAATATATTCTAATTTAGCAATGCCTCCATTAGGATAGTCTTCCAAATGCGGCTCAGCGTGAGCGATGTTAAACCGAATGACACCACCTAAACAATATGCAAGAGCAGATAACAACACGATCCCCAGTAATGCCCACTTCCCCATAACAGAATGAAGCAGCGGTGCAACAATTAAAAAGCCACTGCCAATGATGGAGGCAAGAGGTGTCACAGTTGCTCGCCACTGTGGCGACAACCTGACGCGGTTGTTAAATAAGCCCCAACCAACAATCAACGTCGATATAATCGCAACACTGTTTAAGAGCATGCCGTTTTCCATTAGATATATTGCCTCTACGCACTTATTTAGCGTTGAACTCTACAATGTCATTTGGCATGACTTGACCGCTCACAATCGTTGCGTTAGCAAAGTGTTCATCCTTAGTATTCCCCAAACGCACTTTACCCACGTATTCTCTGGAGTAGCCTGACTCACCTTCGGTGATCACATTGTCATCGTATACAGCTCGATACACGTCATACACTTTGTTTTGTTTCAAATTGTTAGTATCTGCGACACACACAACAAGTTCCCTTCCTTTGGCTGTGACGACTTGTCCACTCATGATGTAATCGTGATACAACTGGCTAGCACACCCGCCTAGCAAAAATAAAGATACGGTTAATACCGTGAGTAACTTAGTGAAATTTCTCATAGTTTTTTCCTTGTTAATATACTGACAACTAACATTGCGATTGAATTGTGAACAGGCTCACAACCCATATAGTAAGCTTACTTTTTAGCTGATATCTCAACATGATCTACATCAATAAAAAACGGCTATTGCATTACCGTTTGATTACAATTATGTAATAGAAACAATGCTATATAAATTTAATTGCGTTAAAAAGGGAGTGTAATGCACGCTTAATTTGACCAATGAATGTGTGAAATTTTCCATTGACTATCTCGTTTAATAAGCGTGATAGTTTCATTACTTGTTCTATCAATGCTTTTTCCCTTAAATGTGCCAGTCAAATGGCTTCTTGAAAAAGAGGTTGCTATGCCATCGTACTCATGGACATGGTGTTCAATTAGGTCAATTTGCATGGCTTGTAAGTATTTAATGTCTGACAACATATGATGGCTTGCATATTCTTTCGCGCTTCGTTCAACACCTTGCCCTTCAAAAATCAGCACGTTATAAACGAGCAGGTTTCGAGCAGTCTCAACATCACCGGTTTCAAGTGCTTTGTGAAAGGCAAGTACAGTTTTTGCAGCTGTTGTTTCAGTCCCAGTAAACATAGATGCTTTAGCTTCATTATGAGTATCACCGTCATGCGAAAAAGCGAACGGACTCAACGCAACAATTGCGACAAATGCCAAAAGGCCCTTATGAATTGTGTTTTTCATTTTTGTTTCCTCTTCGATAGATATTGTTTAATTAAACAAGTTAACTCGCTAGCATTGGCGGTCCCATCGCTGTTGTGACCACGCTAGTAACGAGTAAAATTAAAAAACCCACAAACGTTTCAATCATGATGGAAAGCCGCAATGCGACGGCGCCATCTTCTCGACTCAATATGCGTGGCACCAATACGAACTTATGAGCCACGGCAAACATGAGGAGCAATATGACCAAGGCTATTTTGAGTATAAAAACTTGTCCGTAGCGGCTTGAATACAGGCTTTCTAATGTAGGTACAAACTGAATGAGCATAGATACAGCGGCAGCCACTAAAATAGCGACGCCCCAAACTGCAAATCGACCAAAACGTTCCATGACAACATGCAATGCTTCCCCCTCAAATATGTAAGTCGCGCGCACTAATGGTATTAGCGCACCTAACCATGCAAACGACATAGCTACATGCAGAGTGATAAGCGAGACGCTGCCAAATATGAGTGCATTAGTGTGTCCAGATAACGTAAATGAGGTGCTCAAGCCAATAATGACGAGCAATGTTAGTGTGCCAAATATCCATTGGTTTAACTTGCTCGTCAGAAACAATGGACGAATTAATATCAGAGTCAAAAGTGCAAAAGATAGACCGAACGCGATTCCTCTAGTCATCGTCAATGTACCAACAGAGCTAGCCCACATCATGTTGAGCATGATGGGGTCGAACATGCCTTTTACACCATTTTCTGCAAGGTTGCCTGTTTGTACAAAAAAATCGACAACATTAGCGATGAAACCAATAATGACCAATACCATTGCGACTTTGCATATAGCCTGTCGCCAACGCATTGCAGCTTTGTCAACACTCTCAAGCGAAGCCGCCGGGATATAGAGATACACGCAAATAATGCTAAATGCCGCGCTTATCCCCAAGTACACCAGAAACTTGTTGAGTACTAGCAGTCCTATCCAAATTCCTGATGTCATAGGAATTCCTTTTTAATGATTGTTATGGTCGTTGTGATCCATCTTTTTATGTTTCATCTCTTTCATGTTGCCAGCAGCATGGACCATAAATGAAAAGTCTCCTTTCATCTTATGACCGTCTACTCCCATAATTGTCCATGACGCTTTGTAAGTGCTAGGCATTAGTTGGGGCAAGTCATAGCTGTATGTTTTGCTCGCTTCCATTGAGGGGGCGAATTCAAATTCAACCTTTTCATTTTTGCTGTCCAATATAGACAAGTTAACCAAACGAACTTCGTCACCAAATGTGACAGCAATGGTCTCTGGGCTTTTCATTAACATGGCATTGTCTTTGGGCACTGAGGACGTGATGCCAGTGTGCGCTAATACTGACAGACTGCTCATTGTGATAAGAAGCGTTGCGATAAATTTTTTCATGTATTAATCTCTCTTTTGTAAAGTTACGGGTTAAATGTTTTTAGCTAATTGGTGTATTTGCCTTTTTTTCCACAACAGATAAATGGCGGGTAAAACAAGTAGCGTGAGTAGCACTGCACTCATCATTCCGCCTACCATTGGCGCGGCAATTCGACTCATGACCTCTGCCCCTGTTCCTGTTCCATATAAAATAGGTAGCAAACCAAGAATGATGGCTAAAGCCGTCATCATGACAGGCCTAACGCGCAGTCCTGCGCCGTGCAATATAGCTTCTGTTAACTGTGCATCGCTCGGTATTACATTTTGTTCTTTGCAGCGCGTAATTAGCGCGTTGTATTCCTGGTTCAGGTAGACCAACATGATCACACCTATTTCAACTGCAACGCCAGCGAGTGCTATAAAACCGACCCCTACGGCTACCGAAAAGTTGAACCCCTCTAGATACATTAACCAAATGCTACCAACCATCGCCAAAGGCAAAGTGCCCATGATAATGGCCACTTCAGTAATGTTTCTAAAGTTGAGGTACAACAGAATGATAATAATGGCCAGCGTCAGTGGCACAACGTAGGTGAGTTTTTCTTTGGCACGTTGCATATACTCATATTGACCAGACCAAGTTATGGAGTAACCAGCAGGCAATACTAACTGCTCACTCACGGCTTGCTGAGCTGACACCACATAACTGCCAATATCCACGCCATCAATATCCACAAACACCCAGCCATTTAGGCGTGCATTTTCACTTTTTATGCCGGGAGGGCCATCCTCTATGTACACATCTGCTACATCTGCAAGCGCAATACGCTTTCCTTGCGGTGTTACAATCGGCAATAAAGATAGTGCTTGTGGGGATGAGCGATATGATTGAGGATAGCGCACGTTGACCGGATATCTCTCAAGCCCTTCAACACTTTGCGTGACATTCATACCGCCAATGGCACTGGATACAACTGACTGAATATCAGCAATGTTAAGGCCATAGCGCGCAGCTTTATCGCGCTGTATGTCAACCTTTACATAGCGCCCGCCTGCCACTCGTTCCGAATAAACAGAGGCCGTCCCATCTACTTGTGCAAGAATTGTTTCGATTTGTTGGCCAATGCTCTGTATTTCGCCAAGCTCTGGTCCTCCTATCTTGATACCTACCGGTGTTTTGATCCCGGTAGCCAACATATCAATCCTGGTTTTAATGGGCATGACCCAAGCATTTGTGAGCCCTGGGAAGTCAATCAGGTTATCAAGCTCTTTTATCAAATCTTCAGTAGTTAGCCCCTCACGCCATTCATCGTGGGGCTTTAATTGTATGAACGTTTCTATCATCGTCAAGGGCGCGGGATCGGTGGCAGTTTCCGCACGTCCCACTTTACCGAACACCGTTTCTACCTCGGGCACGGTATAAATAAGCTTATTAGTTTGTTGTAGCAACTCCCTTGCTTTACCGATGGATATGCCAGCATATGTGGTGGGCATATACATTAAATCACCTTCGTCAAGCGGCGGAATAAATTCGCTGCCAATTTTATTGACCGGCCAAAAACCAATGACTAGCACAACCAATGCGCCAACAAGCGTCAGCTTTGGAAAACGCAGCACGGTTTTTAACGATGGAATGTACAGCCAAGACAAGCCCTTGTTGACAGGGTTCTTATGCTCAGGTAGTACTTTTCCTCTTATAAAATACCCCATTAATACGGGTACTAATGTTATGGCAAGTGCAGCGGAGGCCGCCATTGCATAGGTTTTTGTATACGCTAAAGGGGAAAACATCCGCCCTTCTTGCGCTTCTAGCGTAAACACTGGGACAAAGCTGACTGTAATAATAAGAAGGCTAAAAAATAACGCCGGGCCAACCTCCACAGCCGAGTCAACGACAATTTGCCATCGGTTTTCTTTAGTAAGTGGCGTTCGCTCCATGTGTTTGTGCATGTTCTCAATCATAACTATGGCACCGTCAATCATCGCGCCAATAGCAATGGCAATCCCCCCTAGCGACATGATGTTGGCATTGATCCCTTGAAAATACATGACGATGAACGCCACGAGAATACCAACCGGTAGACTCACAATTGCTACTAGCGATGAACGAACATGAAATAAGAAGGCGATACATACGACGGCAACCACAGCAAACTCTTCCAATAGCTTGAAACCAAGATTATTGACTGCGCGTTCAATCAATGCAGACCTATCATAAACTGTCACCACTTCAACACCGTCTGGCAAACCTTTTTTCAGTTCCTCAAGCTTAGCTTTTACCCCGTCAATGGTTTTTTGCGCATTTTCGCCATAACGCATCACAACTATTCCACCAACAGTTTCACCTTCTCCATTTAACTCAGCAATGCCACGGCGCATTTGTGGTCCTAATTGCACGTCAGCAATATCTTTGACCAACAATGGCGTGCCATTGTTGTTTACGCCCAAGGGAATAAGCTCTATGTCTCGTTTATTTTCGATGTACCCGGTAGCACGAACCATATATTCTGCTTCAGCCATCTCAATAACCGATGCGCCAACCTCTTGATTACCGCGCTTAATGGCCATCTGAATATGAGAAAGGGGTATGCCATAGGCTCTTAGCTTCTCAGGATCCACTCTGACCTGATACTGCTTAACCATCCCGCCTATCGAAGATACTTCTGATACGCCAGAAACTGTCTGTAACTCGAATTTTAAAAACCAGTCTTGTAAACTGCGCAACTGACTAATATCGTGTTGGCCCGTTCTATCGACTAAGGCATAAAGATACACCCAACCCACACCCGTTGCGTCTGGTCCTAGTTGAGGCCTAGCATTTTCAGGTAAATTGGGAGCAACTTGGGATAAGTATTCGAGTACGCGGCTTCTCGCCCAATACAAATCCGTATCGTCATCAAAAATGATGTAGACATAAGAGTCACCAAAAAATGAGTAACCTCTCACGGTTCTGGCACCAGGCACCGATAGCATCGCGGTAGTAAGAGGATAAGTTACTTGATCCTCAACAACTTGAGGTGCCTGCCCAGGGTAACTTGTTTTAATAATCACTTGCACATCTGACAAATCAGGTAGTGCATCTACTGGTGTGTTTTTTACAGCGACCAAGCCTCCACCAACAATGATTATGGTGATAAGCAATACAAAAAATCGATTGGTGACAGACCACCTAATAATGGCTGCAATCATTAGTACTGTCCTCCGTGACCTGAATGATCCATCTCTTTATCTGCATTGTCTGTGCCCATCGAGTGACCAGAATGATCCATACTCTCCATATTTTCCATAGACTCTGTATCATCCATATCATCCATATCGTCCATACCTTCCATGTGCATCATGTTGCCGTCTTCATCCACAATATGGATTTGTGTAATTAAGTAATCACCTGAATCTGTCTTTGTAATTTGTAAATGCAATGACATGCCAGGCATTAACTTGGTAATGTCCAAATCTTGGTCAACAAAAAAATCCATTGTCATTTCAGGCCAATCCCATTCGTCAATTGCCGCATGATCAAGATTCACCATATTATGCTCTGCCATCACACTGTTGACAGTTGCGGTAGTCCATACCTTAGATGGCATGGATTCGGCCTCTTCCATTCGTTTAAAATCAGAAGAAATGCTGCTTTCAGAATCTAATAAGAATTGAGCAGAAGTGACGACAACATCATCGTCTCTCAGACCGCTTAAAATCTCCGTGTATTCATTGACGATATTACCAACCTTGACTTCGATAGATTTAAAGCGCCCCTCACCTAAAGCAATTACCACTCTGTCTTGCTTTCCAGTGCGAATAACCGCTTCAGTGGGAACCAAAAGGTTTTCATCATCCAGATCGGAATGGATGGTGACTTGTGCAAACATATTGGGTTTCAAGAAATACTCGGGATTGTCAAAACGTAATCTCGCTTTAAGCGTTCTTGTGTCTTTGTCTAATGTTGGGTAAACATAATCAACTTCACCCTGCCACACTTTTTCTGGCAAATACTCAAGCGTCATGGTGACCGCTAAGCCTTTCTCTATCTGGTTCGACTGACGTTCAAATACCTCGGCATCCACCCATACTTCATCTAACGCGCCAATAGATAATATCGTCACACCAGGTTTAACATAAAAGCCTTGTCTGATATTCAGATTATCGACAAAGCCTGTTTGAGGGGCGGTAAACGTGATGGTTTGTTGAACTTTACCGGTTTGCTTGAGTTGGTTAACCGCTTGAGCTGGCATTTGAAGCGCTTCAAGCCGAGAGGTAGCTGCCTGCAGTAGATTGACGTTATTGCGGTTTCGAGCAAGCAGAAATTCCTCCTGCGCATTCACTAACTCAGGTGAATAGAGTGCGTATAAAGGCTCACCTTTTTTAACGTATTCGCCAGCTGCTTTGACATATAATTCGTCTATCCAACCTTCAACACGTGGGTGAATATGCACAAGCGTGTCTTCATTGTATTGCACATAACCTACCGTTCTAATTGGCACATGTAAGCTTTTTCTTTGCACAGATGCCGTTCGCACACCTAGGTTATTTTCTACATTTGGATGTATTGTGACGGTGCCAGGACTCTCATCCATGCCCCCATCATCATATACCGGCACAAGATCCATTCCCATTGGTGATTTACCGGGTGCGTCTCTTCTATAGTTCGGATCCATAGGGGCGACCCAATATAAGGGGGCGTTGCTATCGGCATTGTCGGCATTTGCTGCGCTATCGCCTGAATGGGGCAAGATAAACGTATAAGTCAATGCAGTTAGCACCGCTCCAGCGATGAGTCCAATGGCCAGTGTACTTGTATTTTTCATGAGTTGTCTCCAATGCGATGAGTAACGTCTTGACCATCGCTAAAAAAATAGTTGAGTTGTGATCGCGACTTGAGTAAGTCAATATCAATGTTCAATGCGTCAATTCTGGCATTCAGATCGGCTATTCTTGCTCTTACTACTTCAGCAAAATCACCATCATCATTAGTATATGCCGTTAAAGAAGCCTCAGCTTGCTCGCTCATTTGAACCAAAATATCCGTTTGATAAAGTGTTTCGCGCTGCAAAAGCCTTAAGTGAGCAGCATATGCAGATTGCAGTTGAGATAGCAGCGATCTAATGGCTAATCTCTTTTCTGTCTTTATCGCCTCAGTTTGACTAATCGCTGCGGAGACGTCCTGATCTTGTTTGTTGCTGGTAAATAAGGGCACGTCAAATGAGATACCCACCGAGATAAAATCAGCTCGGCTACGTTCTAACTGATCGTCGGCTCTATATGCATAACTTGCGTTTACACCCCATTGTGGCTTGTATTGCTGCTTTGCTAAATCAATACCTGTTTTACTGGCTCTTATTTTTTGCTCAATCGCCAAAACATAAGGGTGCGCCACCAATAAATTGGCTAAGCTTTGCGCATCGTGACTGTTTAGCGCTTGTTCAGCATCTACATACAAAGGTTTAATTGATGGCGTTGCAGCAGGTAGAGAAACCATTTGCCTATATCGCATTTGATTAGATGTCCAAGCCGTATCATCTGATAACCATTCAAGCAATTCAGCAAGTGCTTGCTCTTTTTGGGAATGCAATTTAGTCAGTCGGTCATCAAGCCTTGTTAGCTCGAGCTGAGCGCGAACGATATCTTGTTGCCTTACTTTGCCGACCGCTGACGAGTAACTCGCTTGGGCGACGTCGCCGAGCTGTTCAAATAAAGCACGGTCTTGTTCAATGAGTGATATTGTCTGTTGAGCCCGATAAATCTCAAGCCACTTAAGAGAAACCGCCAATGTTGTTTTCGCGATTCGATCTTTGCGCATGATTGGGTGTTGCTTCGCGAGTTCTTCAAGTTGTTTGCGCTTAATATCCAAACTATCACCGCGGGGAAACATCTGCGATACGCCTGCTTTCAGTTGTGTCATTGGTTCTTGATCAAAAGCAAAACCATCTGTTGGCAGGTTCGCCAGTCCAATCGATACCACAGGATCAGGAACCGAAGAGGCAGACACACTATTCGAGAGTAACGCGTCTTCTCGATATTGACTTCCCTTCAACCATGGATCTTGCTTAATTGCTGCTGTAATTGCTTCCTCTAGTGTTAGAATGTCAGCTTTATTTGCAAAGACGTTATGACTTAGCATCAGCATGATTAATGTTGATAAAAAAGCGATACGATATTTCATTAAAATTGCTCCTCATAACTGGCAATTTCTGCATATACCGATGAGCTTCCGTCTTCTTTTAATAGCAATATTTGGTATGGCATAAAGCGGTCGTCAACCTCCATCCCTGGCGTTCCGACTGGCATGGCGGGGACAGATAGTCCTATGCTATCTTTTGGCACGTCGGCTAAGAACTGTTTGATGTACTTTGCCGGTACATGCCCTTCAAACACATAACCATCATTTGACTCTGCCGTATGACAAGACCGATAATTTGGGGCTATCCCTCTGTCCTCTTTTATGTCCGACATAAACGTAATGTTTCTTGCACTCACATCAAAGCCATGGTCTTCGGCATGATTAATCCATTTTTGGCAGCAGTTACAGGTTCTGCTTTTGTAAACCGTTAGCTCGATGGCGGCAGGTTTGGAAATGTATTCACCTTGTTCAGTCGCCTTGTTGTTAGCGGCATCTGAACAGGCCGTTGTTAGAAGAACAGCAGCGATTAATGATGCCTTTACGGGCAATAGTATTGAAAATTTCATATATCTTTCCTCTCAAAAAAAGAAAAAGTTTGTTTAATAATTTGGATTTGGTTATTTATCTTAACGATAAGCGAATGCAGCTCGCGATATTTGTCGCGACTGCAAGTTATGATATGTAGAGAGGAGTTTTTGGAGGGCGCTGTATCGGATGGAGAAACGCTTTTTTAATTGAGGGCTCAATTGATTTAAACGGTATCGCGGTATAGTCAGGCAAACCGTTTAATCTGCTGTCTACTAGCACGGCGACGATGAGTAAGCCCATCGGGCAACAACAGTCCTTTGGACAGCAGTCTTCACTATTTTCATCCACTGCCATGTTGTCAAAATGAGAACCACTCATAGACATTTCAGACATCATATTATGTTCCTGCATACATGGCATTTCAGAAGACACAGCGAACGCCTCTACCCCTTGCGATAGTAGCAATATGATAACAACACTGATGTGAACGAAACGAGTAAGCAATCTACACCTTCAATATAGCGTAAGGACACATAATACAAACGACGACTTTTCAAATAAAAAGCGTGTTATTCAAACGACTGCAAGATAATATCAACTCAACCTGACAAGACGATTACACATAGATTACATTTCTGTCATCTGATGTTTATTCAACAAATTAGTCCTTTATACTATCGGCATGAGCCGATGTTTACGGTCAGTTGTGCATTCGCTCGATATTTTCCAAAGAGTTGCACAGAAATAGCGGATACAAATGGAGCAAGCATGAAAATACTAGTGGTAGAAGACGAAGTGAAAACCGGCGACTATATTAAACAAGGCTTGTCAGAGGCGGGGTTTGTTGTTGAGTTAGTCAGAAATGGACTTGATGGTCATCACAAAGCAATGACGGGAAACTTTGAACTCGTGATACTGGACGTGATGTTACCTGATATAGATGGTTGGAAGATAATGAGTTCATTGAGGGAGGCCGGTAACCATACGCCAGTACTGTTTTTAACCGCAAGAGACAGTGTTAAGGATAAAGTAAAGGGATTAGAATTAGGCGCGGACGACTATTTGGTCAAACCCTTTGCGTTTGCTGAACTCCTTGCAAGAGTGCGCTCTTTAGTAAGGCGCACGATAGCAGCCCCCACAAATATACTCGCAATTGCCGACTTACAGCTAGATATTCCCTCTCGTATTGCCACAAGGGCGGGCAAAACCATCAACCTAACCACTAAAGAGTTTACATTGTTAGAGCTTATGGTTAGACGACAAGGTGAAGTATTACCCCGTTCTCTCATTGCTTCACAAGTATGGGATATCAATTTCGATAGTGATACCAATGTTATTGATGTTGCTATTCGCCGGTTGCGCGCCAAAATCGATGATGACTTTCCAGTGAAACTTATCCAAACCATCCGTGGTATGGGCTACAAAATTTCAGCGGCTGATAATGAATAAGGTGTTTCGCGTCCCAAACTCACTTGCATTTCGCTCTACGATACTAGTCGGTTTTGCGGTGGTGGTATGCTTAACAATTATGCATGAGATTGTGGTGCGTTCAATAGAGCAACATTTTACTGAACAAGATGCTGGAGAACTTAACGAAGTATTTGTTGCTGTTAATAAGCAACTCGCGGAGTCAGGCTTACAAAAAACATCTCCAGCAGACACACTTGAAGATGCAGTATCAGGGCATCATGGAGTTTATTATCATGTGGAGAGCGCAATGGGAGACGTACTTTATACCAGCAAAGAAGTCGATTTTAGCTTCTACCCAGAATATGCGCGGACATATACATCTGTTAAACCAGAGCATCTGCTGCTATTTAAAGATTCTCAGCATATGTTCCGAGCGACAAAACTAAATGCAACCATTTTAATAGATAATGTCGAAACCAATTTCAGTGTAATAGTTGCGTCTAACATGGAATTCCATATGACGTATATGGATGAATTTAAGAAAACGCTGTGGTTAATTACCTTGTGTGCTGCCGTGATCACTATTTTAGCCGCTAGGTTCGCCATATATAGAGGCCATTCTCCACTGCGAAAACTAAGCCGAAAAATAGAAACAATATCAGCTGACCATCTAGACGCAAGGATCAGTTCAGAAGAGGTGCCAATGGAGCTACTCACTTTAGTTGATTCGTTCAATGTTATGCTGCAAAAACTCGAAGATGGTTTTGTTCGCTTATCTTTTTTCTCAGCCGACATAGCCCATGAACTGCGCACGCCCATTACTAATTTGACCACACAAACTCAGGTGATGTTAAGCAGACCTAGAAGTAACGAACAATATACAGAAATGCTCTACTCTAATCTTGAAGAATTCGACCGTATGACGAAAATGGTCAGCGACATGTTACTACTTGCGCAAACTGAGCATGGCTTAATAAAACCAAACAAAGAAAACATTGATGTTAATAGTGAAATTAAAGACTTGCTAGAATACTTCGAACTCCTTGCTGATGAAAAAAATATAAGCTTACAGTTAGCTGGCCCAACCGTTACAGTTAATTGTGATAGAACTATGCTTCGACAAGCGTTAAGTAACCTAATATCCAATGCAGTCAGATATTCGCCAGTTGATAACGACATTGTAATTGAAACCAAAGAAACCTCAGAACGGGTATCGATATCGGTTATTAACCAAGGTGAAACGATTTCTAAAAAACATTTAGCTAGGTTATTTGACCGATTTTACAGAGCTGACCCCTCTCGCAAAAGAGATGGGCAGGGAGCCGGACTTGGATTAACAATTGCTAAATCAGTAATTAGAATTAATGGTGGTGATATTTTGGCAACGTCTTCAGAAAACGAAATAACATTTACCATCACATTTTCAAAATCCACAAGAACTAGTCTTGCTCCGGTTTAATTGACATTCAGCTTGCAAAAGAATGCTAAACAAAATTAGTGCTGTTTAATTGATGACTCCTTTGATAAAAAGCAAGCCTCGATATATCTAGAGGAAAATTTACCTTCAAAAAGTAGTCCATTGATATAATTGTCTAACAATGATGTTTGTAATCTATTGGGTGAAGTAACATTCGAAGGCGCTTTTATTACAGTATTTCCATTACTCTCAGTTGTCTTTATATTTTTTTCATCTAAAGTACCTTCTATTTTTTTCGTCAATTTGACGCTATCTGTCGAAACCAGTGTTTTGATTGGTCTTACTTCTTCAGGAATATCACGGTGAAGTCGTTGTGCATACTCGATTAACTGCGGTTGTGCTGGAGAATAGAGATAGGCTTCGTGTGTCAGATCATTTTGAGTCATTCGTATTATTCTTCCTAGTATTTGTCTGAAGTGAAGCTCAGTTTTGATCCTAGTTAGGTGACAGCAAACTTGCAAACGCGGTATATCGGTGCCTTCACTAACCATCCCGACAGATACTAACCATTTTTCTTGACTACGCTGAAATGTATTAATCAGCTCTTCACTAAAAGGATTTTTATAAGAAACGATGCTGACTGAGTTTTCAGAAATGCATTTAAGCTTTTCGGCTATTAGTTCTGCGTGCGCCACAGATGACGCAACAACAAGTCCTGCGGCTGAGGGATTGTACTTTCTAACTTTTGTTAGTTGTTTATTTGCTTCCGATATACAGAAGTCAATTACTGTTTCATTTTCTACGATAGATTGGTAAGAAACTGAACCATTTTCCAACATATCTTTTATGCTAGTGTATTTAGTTTTATTGCCGATGCTCTTCGCAACACTTATATTATTATTGTCCACTGCAGTTATTTTTGGAATTCTACATACACCGTCTTTTATTGCTTCAGCTAGTCCATATTCAAAATCACAATATAAATTACCTTCAACTTGGTCATATCTCGACAATGTTACTGGGCGACTATCAGAGCGCCATGGTGTGCCAGTCAGAGCCAATGTGTAGGAAGCATTAGAATGTATATTTCTCAAAATGTGCATTGCCCATACGTTGGCATTTTCAATTTCATTTCCACCACAATGATGGATCTCATCAAAAATTGCGAATACCTTATGCTGCCGAAACATATCCCAAAAATATTCATCTTTATGATTAAGGGATTGATACGTCACACAAACTCCTTTAGACCCAATTAAGCCAGACATAGAAATACCTAGGGTGGCTTCTAGAGTATCTCTCATGCCTTTGGCTGTGCTTATTGACGGCGAAAAGCAGAAAACAAAATCTACCTTGTTTTGTTCTAAAAGATTCTTGGCAACTTCAGCAGCCATTCGTGTTTTACCGGCGCCTGGCGTCGCTAAGCACAAAAAGTGTCGCTGACCGGAACTAAACTTTACAAAAACTTCCTCTAAACATCGTTGTTGCCAAACCCTTAAAGTCATTCGACTAAATCCTCCAACAATGCTTCAAGCGCCTTTACACGCCCTTTTAACTCAACATAATTTTCATGTGCAATATTAAACTTTGTCTGCAGTTTTTCTCTGAGTTTAGGAAACTGCAAACTTAACTCTTCATACTCTTTAGTTTCACCGTGATAAGACAGCATTTCTAATTTACACAACTTCATTCTTTCTGCCAGAATATTCAAAGTAGATGAGCCATAATATTCTTTAGGTCCCTCTTCTTTGATTTGTTTTTTTTGGCTTTCAAATGTCTCTATTTTTTCAGTATTTAAATATTGTATTGGTTTAGTTGTTGATTGCGACCTTCTGATATAACCGTGTTTTAGCAAAGTTTGAAATTGGCCATTTACCCACCTTCTGAGATCATTGGGACATATGTTTGCATCCGAATCTTTTCTCAATATATCTCTGACCTTAACAACAGTGAAAGTTTTACCGCTTTGTTCAGCAAGAGCGGAGATGATTTTCAAATTCGGTTCATAAACTTTCTTTGGCATGCAGATTCCTTTTATTTTCCCTAATGAGATAATCAAAAGGATATTTCTAAATGCGGATTATAGTCCGTGGATAGTTGTGCCGCAACTAGGGATATTGTTGGTTTTATAAATTATGAGCCAAAATGAAAAATCTATCGGCTAGGATCGGTCAAAAAATAAGACAAGCAAGAAGATTAAAAGGTCTATCACAGGAGAAATTGGCCCTAAACGCTAAGATTGATAGAAGTTATATGGGAAGAATCGAGCGGGGTGAGGCGAATATTACTGTAGATATACTATATCAATTAGCAACCATCCTAGAATGTGAACCTCAGAGTCTATTACCATAGCAAGACAGATAACGCTTACGATAATAAATTTTAATGATTTACCACCTAAATTGTAGTTACCACAAATGCCAACCGAAAAAAAACAGTTCATTGTTTTCGCTTTGTACCATAACATTCATATGACAAGAAATGCTCCTCAACCACGTGTCTGAGGTGTAAGTAGTAGATGTCTAATGAGTAGATATCAACTTTAGGGTCCGGGGTATATTGGAACGAGAAAGTGTTGTCTGTAAAGTCAATATAAATTATTTGCTGTTGTAATTCGGCACAAGTGTTATTCGCAATATGTAAAAACATATTTTTGATTTGTAATTTCTTAAGGTTGCAGACTGTAACGCCTTTCCTCCTGATAAAGAAAAGAAAAAGCCGGAATGTGAATAATTCTGGCGATGTAAATCGCTTTTTGTTTTTAAATGGAAATAAATTTTCTCGCCAATATCTGAACGTTTGGTCACCTACTCCTAATAATGAAGCACTGATCTTCCCCTAAATTTGTAGACATTTTTTACTTAGAAAGCGAAGTAAGGTAAAAAGTGTTATGAATAAAAAATACCCCGATGAATTTAAGCAAGAAGCCGTTCGACAAGTATTGGACAAAGGCTTTTCAATACCGAGT
>NZ_JBLBVM010000032.1:0-51983 GCF_047250385.1 Glaciecola sp. MF2-115 | reverse complement strand
TGAAGTGACCCCATTAAGTTGGACTCATTTCTAAGCGGCGACCAAGGCCTGATTTCGATATTGTGTCGGACTCAGGCCTTTTAGTTTTAGCTTAATGCGTTCGTTGTTGTAATAATCAATGTATTGTTTGATGTTTTCAATAAGTTCATTTGCGTCTTTGAACGTTTCATTGTGATACATCTCAGTTTTTAATATGCCGAAGAAGTTCTCTGCAACGGCGTTGTCTAAGCAATTTCCTTTCCTAGACATACTCTGAAGTAATCCATGCTCTTTCAGATGTTGTTGGTATTGTTTATTTTGATATTGCCAACCTTGGTCTGAGTGTATGAGTGGCTTCTCATGCTTCAGCAGCTTTGCTGTTGCGGTCTTGAGCATATCAGTAACCAAGGGTAACGTAACAGAGGTTCGTACCTCGTAGCTGACTACCTCTTGGTTAAACAGGTCTATTATCGGTGACAAATATACTTTTTGGTCATTAACCTTAAATTCTGTTACATCGGTCACCCATTTTTGATTTGGCTTGTTCGCCGTAAATTCACGTTTAAGGACATTTTCAGCAATTCTGCCGACTTCACCTTTGTAAGATTTATAGCGCTTGGGTCTAACTTTGGACTTTAAACCAAGCTCGTTCATTAGGCGTTGTACCCGCTTATGGTTAACCACCAACCCCATAGCTCTTAGCGCATAAGTAATTCTACGATAGCCATATCGTCCTTTATGTTTGTGATAGATATCACGTATTTTTACGCGTAAGTCAGTATTGGGACAGGACCTATTTAGTGCATTACGATGGTAGTAATACACGCTTTTAGGAAGCCCTGTAGCCTTTAATAAATGTTGTAATCTGTATATTGCCTTGAGCTCTTCGACAACTATCGTCTTGTCTTTGCTTTCTTCTTTTTGGCTTGAGCCAAGGCTTCTAACTTTTTTAAGATAGCGTTCTCTGCGCGTAGATAATCCAATTCTTCCCTGAGCTCTTTTTCAGACATTTCTGCTGATGGTTTAGGAGTTGAAGAGTCATAAGTCACGCGGGGCCTACCTTTTTTCTTTGGTTTCAGACGGGTTATACCATCATGAGCATAAAGCTTTTGCCATTGAAATAAAATACCAGGGGATGATAAGTCGAAATAGGCACTAGTGAAACCGAGAGACCACTCATTACGTCTCATTGTTTTAAGCACATTAAGTTTAAATTTGCATGTATAGGGAAGTTGCTTGTGAGTAAAGCTATCAAGGCCGTTGATGCGATATACTAACGCCCAGTAACGAATGAGGTTAGCGCGTACCCCAAACTTCCGCTCTAAGACTACTGAACTCTCTTCTTGGGCTAATTTCGCTAGCTTTAACTTAAATACTTTGTGATGTTTGGACATAAAAAGACCCCCAGTAATTGGATTGTCCAACTATTGGGGGTCACTTCAAAAGCTGGCTTTTTGTTTAAAGGACACACCTATATCCCTAAACAAGGACACACCTATTTTGCGATTATCGCAAAATAGGTGTGTCCTTGTTTAGCGGTTTCGATGGTTTACGAGTTTAGGGGTTGGACTTCAGATCGTTCTGCATTTACATTAGCTATTATCAATTAATTAATGTGTACTGATACAAATATGACGCCTGCCATCCTATTCTTGGAAAAACAGAAAGTAGAGTTTGAATTACTTGAATATGAGCATGATGCCTCGAATCAAAATTTTGCAAACGAAGCTGCTGAGAAATTGGGTCTAAAAGCAGAAAGCGTATTTAAAACGCTCGTTGTTGAGGTTGATAGTGATAAATTCGTTGTTGCAATAGTGCCTTCGAATAAACAATTAAGTATGAAAAAACTCGCAAAAGCGGTTTCTGGAAAAAAAGCCATACTAGCTCAGGCAAAGAAAGTGCAGAACATGACAGGTTATGTACTAGGTGGTGTCAGCCCTTTTGGACAAAAGAAGCGTTTAGTTACAATTCTGGATGTTAGCGCCAATAACTTTGAGAGTATTTTCGTGAGCGGTGGGCGTCGTGGTTTAGAATTGTCAATTAACCCCGCGGTTTTTCCAGAATATTTGAACGCGAGAATAAGCGATATAGCCACATAAAAAACTTCTTACACAATTACGGGAAAACAATGAACATCACAACAGAAATAGTAGATTATGGTGATAAACGTCAAGCTGATGAATTGCTTTCGCTTTTGAATGCTTACGCTAAAGATCCTATGGGTGGTGGCAGTGAGCTTGCGAGTTTCTCAAAGCAGAACCTCATTGGCGAACTAAAGAAGCGACCGTTTATCTTCTCTATCATTTGTTATGTCGACGGTAAACCGGCCGGATTTTCGAATTGCATTGAAGGTTTTTCTACCTTTAAATGCAAACCACTCATTAACATTCATGATTTCGCCGTTAATCCTGAGTTTAGAGGTTTGCAACTGAGTCAAAAAATGATGAGCAAGATTGAAGAGATAGCAATCGCCAAAGGTTGCTGCAAAATAACCTTAGAAGTACTTGAAGGCAACCTTGTTGCTAAAAACGCTTATATCAAATCTGGCTTCAAAGGCTATGAATTAGATCCAGAAATGGGCAAGGCGGTATTTTGGGAAAAGCCATTATGAAATGTAACTGCACTTACATGAATAAGACACTAATCTCACTAAATCCTCGGAAATACACCTGTCTTCTTAACGGTACTATAAGCAAAACTCGTATCAATTGACGCAATACTACCTATGGGATGCAAAACCTTGCGCACGAAAACTTCGTAGGCGTGTAAGTCGGCAACAACCACTTTTAACAGGTAATCAGAAACCCCCGTCATGACATAGCACTCTAAGACTTGCTCGGCAAACTCGATGTGTTGCTCAAAGTTAGAAACCACGTCTGCAGTATGTTTTTCTAATTGGACACGGGCGAACACGGTAATGGGCAAACCATATGCCTCATTGTCCACTTCAACACCATAGCCTTTAATGATACCGGAGTTTTCCAAATTTCTTAATCTGCGAAGACAGGGGGAAGGACTTAGGTTCACTTTAGCTGCGAGCTCTTGATTACTCATTCTGCCGTCAACCTGCAATTCACGAATGATTTCGCGATCTTTATTATCCATATTTAATTTTGAGTGACTCATTTTGGCATAATCTGCTAATTAATATCGAATTTAGGGCTAAACTAGCACGAATTCACCTTCCGATGAAGCATATAATTTGCGAAATATAAAATGCCAAATCCTTATATTGTTGGCTGTAATCATTGCTTGATATTCAGGTTTTTCGGGAGGTACTATGCAAGATACTAGTAAGAATTTTTCAACTTTAGCCATTCACCACGGTTATGACGCTCAGCAAAACCAAGGTGCTTTGACGCCTCCCATTCATCTTACCTCTACCTTCGCGTTTGAAACCGCTGAGGCTGGTGGTGAAATGTTTGCAGGTGAACGCGATGGACATTTTTATTCTCGTATCTCAAACCCAACCTTAGATATTCTGGAACAACGCATTGCCGCTTTAGAAGGCACGGAAGCTGGTTTAGCTCTAGCTTCAGGTATTGGTGCTATCTCTTCAGTCATGTGGACATTACTCTCACCTGGTGATGAAATTATTGCGGATAAAACGCTTTATGGTTGTACCTTTTCGTTTTTGAATCATGGCTTAGCTAAGTTTGGTATTAAAGTGACTCAGGTTGATCTTTCAAACCATGAGCTGCTTGCAGAAGCAATTTCAAGCAAAACGAAAGTTGTTTATTTTGAAACGCCTGCTAACCCAAATATGCGTTTAGTTGATATTGAAGCCGTTTCTAAAATTGCACATAAGCATGATGTAAAGGTCGTCGTCGACAACACCTATGCAACGCCTTATTTGACTCAGCCCATTAAATTAGGTGCAGATTTGGTGGTGCACTCTGCTACTAAATACCTAGGCGGTCACGGCGATTTAGTGGCTGGATTAATTGCTGGACCAAAGGAAATCATTAGCGAAATTCGTTTGTACGGTATGAAAGATATGACCGGCGCTTGCATGGCGCCATTTAACGCAATGTTAGTTATGCGTGGAATGAAAACACTCGAATTAAGAATGGATAGACATTGTCAAAGCGCAATGCGCGTAGCAAAAATGTTGGAAGCTAATCCAATTGTAGAGTCGGTTTGTTATCCTGGGCTTGAAAGCTTTGAGCAGTTTGAACTCGCCAAAAAACAAATGTCGGATTTTGGTGGAATGATCACTTTCGAAGTGAAAGGTGGTATCCAAACCGGTATTAAAATGATGAATAAGTTGAAAATGATTCAGCGTGCTGTTTCACTGGGCGACGCAGAAACATTGATTCAACACCCTGCCAGTATGACACACTCAACCTATACGCCAGAGGAACGATTAGAGCATGGTATTAGTGATGGCTTAATAAGGCTGTCCGTTGGGCTAGAAGGTATTGAAGATATTCTGGATGACTTACAGCAAGCGCTCAACACTTTAAGTGCTGAATCTCTCCTATCAAGCGTAGTGGAAAGTGCATCTTAAATAATAGCAATTAACTTAGCTTATCTTAACTTAGCTAGAAATTGATTAGCAAGTAAGGGAAAACAAATGTGAACCTTACTTGCTAATGGCGATGCGCCCTACAGTAGTTAGTAAAAGACTATTCAAGCTTTCTTAGAGAGTAATATAACCATCGCCACACCGCCTAATATAGCTATCGATGCCAAAAATAATCTCAGGCTGATGTCTTCTTCTAAAAAGACGATACCACCAAGGGTAGCAATAACAGGCACGGTTAACTGCACCGAAGCAGAAGTCGCTGACTTTAAATAAGGCAACACCGCATACCATATTGCATAACCTATCCCAGACGTGATCACGCCCGAAGCTACTGCCAGCAACAAGCCATCCATTGATATCGACATGTCATTTATAAAAAAGAGACTTAGCAGCAGCGTTATCAAAGATGCTCGAATAAAGTTTTCAGTCGTAGATTGACTCGGATTCAGCACTTTTTTACCCATAATTGAATACACTCCCCAAGCAATGCCTGCTAATACCATGAGCAAGGCTCCGAAAATCGGAGGAGCACTAATACCGGGAAGGAATAAATACACGAGACCAACTAGGGCTATTGCAAAGCCAAACCATTGCGCCAAACTAAATCGAGAGCCTTGAAATAAGGCAATTGTGATCATTGTTATTTGAACCGTCGCAAAAAGGATTAAAGCACCAGTGCCAGTAGATAGGGAAATATAAGAGAAAGAAAAACCTGCCGCATAAGCGAATAACGCAAGTCCACCCAGCCAACTACTTTGTTTGAGTGAACATAAGTGACAAAGCCTTGTGTTGAAATTTGCACGAGGATTTGAAGAATCAAAAGGCTTTAAATCGCCAGCTTTGTTTTCGCTTAACTTAGAAATTGAAAGTACTAAAATTGATAAGATGATAGCGCCACTTATCAACCTAACTGATGTGAAAGTGGCGGGATCAATTGTGCCTGATTCTAAGGCCATTCGACACAAAACAGAATTTCCAGCAAAAGCCAGCATGGCCACAAAGGTACCGACAATTAGCTGGAAGTTCATATACTAAACGTAGTCAAATTGTTGATCTGTTAATGCCAATAGATCATCCGCTGCGCTTAAAACGACCGATTTGTGCATTTCTTTTCTAGGCAAAATTCGTTTCATATAAAAAGCACAAGTATTTGCTTTGCCTTTTGCTATATGTTCATTCGAAGAATGCGAAGCGGCACTAGCCATATCAAGCCAGAGTATACCCAATAAGGAATACGCGCTGTAGTGCAAGTAATCGGTAGCGGCTCCCGCAACATCCTCTGCCTTGGCACCAAGTAAGGCTTGAGAAACCTCATTCCACTCTTGCAGCAAAGTCTGTGCTTGTGTTTGTTTCTCGTTATCGCTCATTGCAGCAATACGAGTTGAAAGTAAGCTAAATGTTGCTTGCTGCATGTCTCCGCCATCTCTGGTGAGTTTACGACCGATAAGGTCAGCAGCTTGAATGCCGTTGGTTCCTTCATACAATTGAGCAATACGAGTATCACGGACTAATTGCTCCATGCCCCATTCGCGTACGTAGCCATGACCACCATAAATTTGAATACCAAGGTTTGTCACTTCGGTTCCCATATCGGTCATAAAGCCCTTGCAGATAGGAGTTAGAAAGGCGATTACTTTCGCAGCTTGCTCATGGCGCTCGTCGCTTGTGTATTTTTCAACATCCATTTGTTGAGCGTAAAGTAGAGCAAGCGCTCGGCAGCCTTCGGTTAAGGCTTTCTGAGTCAACAGCATTTTCTTAACATCAGGATGATGAATAATAGCATCGGCCTTTTGTTCTGGTTGTTGAACGCCCTGAGGAGCTCTTGATTGCAAGCGCTCTCGTGCATATGCCAACGCACCTTGATAAGAGGCTTCAGCCGCGCCTAGGCCTTGTAAGCCCACTTGAAAGCGAGCATCGTTCATCATGGTGAACATGCAAGCAAGTCCTTTGTTTTCTTCTCCGACTAACCAACCTTTCGCACCGTCATAATTCATCACGCAAGTTGGGCTGGCTTTTATGCCCATTTTCTTTTCTATGCTACCAACACTGACTGCATTCTTCTCAGCGGGCTCACCATTTTCATCAAGTAAAAATTTGGGAACAAGGAAGAGGCTGATACCACGAACGCCTGCAGGTGCATCAGGTAATCTTGCTAGCACTAAATGAACAATATTGTCGGTCCAATCTTGATCACCACCGGTTATGAATATTTTATTGCCGGTGACAGAGTAAGAACCATCCTCTTGCGGTATTGCTTTCGTATTAAGCAAAGCCAAGTCTGTTCCAGCATGAGGTTCGGTCAAGTTCATGGTGCCCGTCCATTCGCCGCTGATCAGCTTTGGTAAATATAAGGCTTTCAACTCATCTGTAGCATGTTTATCGACAGCGAGCATGGCACTTTCTGTAAGCATCGTCGTTAAACGCCAACTCAGGTTTGCCGCATTCAACATCTCATGCACGGGGATTGCAGCAGAGTAGGGTAAGTCTTGGCCATCAAATTCAGGATTGCCTAACATTGCATTCCAACCATTTGCAATATACTCATGATATGCCTCTGCAAAACCTGTTGGCGTTTTTACTGAGCCATCAATTAACTTGCAACCTTCTTCATCGCCCTCGCGATTTAGAGGCGCAACCGCATCCTCTGCAAACCTCGCACCTTGGGCGATGATTTCATTGACCAATTCTGCATCCATGCCCTCGGCGCCAACATCTTGATAGTGCTTATCGATTGCTAGCCAGTCATTAAGTAAAAATTGTAAATCTGTAATAGGGGCTTTAAATTGCGGCATAGGAACTCCGGAGATTGCTAATAAAAAACTAATAAGCTAAAAGTACGTGAAAAACGATAAAAAGATGACTTTTAGGTTGAATATGTTGCTATTGTGCAGGAACTTGCATTTTTTTGCTATTGTTTGTCACAACAAATCCGTCTCTATACATAATTAAATTGTCAGGATTCTGCCAAAGATCATGTCTTGTATCGAAAGGGTCAATGAAGTCAACCTGTTGAATCTGACTATCTACCCAACTGGGGGGAGTTATCGGACCATCTTCGCTTGTAAAGCCTCCACTGAGGCTACAAGAAAATAACATGATGCCAGATTGAGTGACGCCAAGAAGCTGATCAACCTCGACATTGAACCCAGTTTTTTCCCAAGTATTTCGATGAGCGGTACATTGTGCGGATTCTTCTGAAATAGGATCTCCGATAGGCAGGTCATATAAGCCACTTGTGCTATGTTTAAGCACTAATAAAGTATCCTGTACTCGAATAAGACAGCCAGCTGGGCCAGCATAGTCAGCGTTAAATGCTTGCGCAATGCGACAAGTCGGTGGGGAAGGCGCTTTCGAACAAGCAGTTAGTACAAGTACAAAAAGCAAAGAAATTAATTTAAATCCAGAATTCAAAATAAGCAGTAAGAGTAAGCATAAAATTGCACACTAAAGGGCAATCAATTAAGAATCAAGTCATTCGGTAAAGAAAGTGTAAAGAAAACGCTGAAGTGCTATAAGAATTGATAGATTCACCTTACAATACCAGCGAATCAATATATGCGAGCTAGTTACTGTGAGCTAATAACTGCGAGCTAAAAACTGCGAGCTAAAAACTGCGAAAAGCTTGCTAAAAATCCAATAGGAACCCTGATGTCTAAGTTTGTTAAGTTTTCTCCTCTATTAATCGGCGTCGTGGCCCTTGTTGGTTTCGTCGTCTATCTTAACCTTCCCGCGGCGGAGCAAGGCGGTGCGCAGCGTGGTGGTGGCGCAACTCCTGTGCTTACCACAAAGGCGCAAACTCAAGCCTTCCCAATCGTTGTTGAGGCATTAGGGACGGCTGTTGCTAACGAATCTGTAAACTTAACGGCACAACAAGCTGAAATAGTAAAAGCGGTTCTATTTGAAGACGGCGATCTCGTCAAGAAAGGTCAGTTGCTTATTGAGTTAAGTAACCGTGAAGAAAAGGCCCGTGTTAATGAACTTTCTATAAATATCGCAGAAGCAAAACGTCAGCTTAATCGTATCAAAGGCCTAGCAAAACAGAGCGCAGCGTCTGAACAGTTACTCGATGAACAAAGGGCACGTGTGGATGCACTAGAAGCCCAGAAAGATGTGGCGGACGCACAATTAGCGGAATTAGAAGTACGCGCACCGTTTGCTGGTCGCTTAGGTCTTCGTCAGGTAAGTATCGGTAGCTTAGTGCGCCCCGGTGATGTTATTTCTACTCTCGATGATTTAAGCGTCGTTAAAGTTGACTTCAGTATTTCTGAACTGCACCTTGCGAGTGTAGCTTTAGGTCAGAGCGTGGAAGCTACATCTATTGCTTACCCAGGGGAACGTTTCAAGGGTCAAATTACCAGTATTGATTCTAGAATTGATCCTGTCACACGTGCCATTCAAATCAGGGCTCAAATACCTAATGAGAACCTAAAGCTTAGGCCAGGCATGTTGTTGCAGATTAACGTGGAGAAGCGTGTCATTGATGCGCTTGTTATTCCTGAAGGAGCTTTGATCCCAGAGGGTGAATCACAATTTGTATTTGTGGTTGACGGCGACAACAAAGCACGTAAAACCAAGGTGCAGATTGGCCAAAGAAAGCCAGGCTGGATACAAATACTAGATGGTCTTGAAGCCGGACAAGAAGTAATTGTTGAGGGCACATTAAAAGTTCGAGATGGTGCGACAGTTACCGCAACAGCTCTTAACGCTGCTGCTGATAAAGCTTAGGAGGCTGTATGTTATTATCTGATGTCTCAGTCAAACGTCCGGTTTTTGCTTCTGTCGTAAACCTCATTTTGTTAGTTTTCGGTATAGTGGCAATTACATTCTTGTCACTGCGAGAGTACCCGGATATCGATCCTCCTATCGTATCAGTTAACACAAGCTACCCAGGCGCTTCTGCTGAAATTATTGAAACGCGGATTACTCAGCTCTTAGAAGATCGAATAAGTGGTATAGAGGGAATGAAGAACATCACTTCATCTAGCCGTAACGGCCGTTCTAGTATCACCATAGAGTTTAACCTTAGCCGAGATATTGATGCAGCTTCAAATGATGTGCGTGAAAGAGTATCCCGTGCCTTAAATAATTTACCTGATCAAGCATTGCCGCCAGAAGTATCTAAATCGAATAGTGATGAAGATGTGATCGTTTGGTACAACCTGCGCAGCACAAACCTCAATACAATGGAACTTACCGACTATGCTGATAGGTTCATTGTAGATCGATTGTCTACAACGGACGGTGTTGCACGAGTGCAAATTGGCGGCGGACGAACCTACGCCATGAAAGTGTGGCTCGACCGCAACGCGATGGCTGCGCGAGGCATCACAGTCAATGATATAGAACGAGTTATTCGTTCTGAAAACGTCGAACTGCCAGCAGGGCGGGTTGAATCTAACGAACGTGATTTCGACGTTCGTGTTGCTCGTTCATTCTTAACACCTGCAGACTTTGCAAACTTAACCGTTAAAGCAGGGGCCGATGGCTTTTTAATTCGTCTATCAGAAGTAGCGAAGGTGGAATTGGCCGCTGAAGACGATGAAACCGAATTCCGTGGCGACGGCGTTAACATGATTGGTTTAGGGATCGTAAAGCAATCTAAAGCCAACACGCTCGATGTAGCGAAAGCAGCGAAAGAGGCCGTTAAGAGAATTGAAGCGACCTTGCCAGACAATATTTATTTCGTTGAAAGCTATGACTCATCGGTGTTTATCGAAGAGTCTATCAGCGAGGTCTACAACACACTCGGTATCGCGATGTTCATGGTGATCGTGGTTATTTATTTATTCTTAGGTAATATTCGAGCAACCTTAATTCCAGCGGTGACAGTTCCTGTATCCTTAGTTGCAGCCTTCATTGTCATGTACATGCTGGGCTACTCGATCAACTTGCTCACGCTATTAGCCTTGGTGCTAGCCATCGGCCTGGTCGTTGATGACGCGATTGTAGTTTTAGAAAATATATATCGACGTATTGAAATGGGTGAACCTCCTATATTAGCTGCATATCGTGGCGCTCGGGAGGTCGGCTTTGCCGTTATAGCCACAACCTTAGTGTTGATATCTGTATTTTTACCATTGGTATTTTTAGAGGGGAATATCGGTCGTCTCTTCACCGAGTTTGCTATCGCAATTGCAGCTGCTGTGGCATTTTCAAGTTTCACCGCACTCACCTTATCACCGATGCTTGCTTCGAAATTGTTGAAGAAAAGAGAGCGAAGCTCAGGCTTTGGTAAATGGGTTGATGTGAGTTTTAAAAAATTAGAACTAAAATATTACAACAGCCTAGGCACCACAATTAAGCAACCTGTCTTGATGTTGCTAACTGTTGTTGTCAGCATAGTATTGTTATTCCAACTGCAAAGCAGAATTCCTGAAGAGTTTGTTCCTCGCGAAGATAGAGGCAATTTCTTTGTACTCATGCAAGCGCAAGAGGGTGCCAGTTTCGAGAGTAACGCACGTAACTTGAAATTGATTGAAGATATCTTACTTCCTTACAGAGAATCTGGTGAAGCGAGACGTATATTGGTTAGAACCCCAGGCTTCGGTGGTACTGCCGGTATTGCTATCGTTGGTGCTGCTGATTGGGAAGACCGTGAGCGATCTACTTTCGACTTAATGAATGAAATTAGCGGTAAAATGGCAGCCATTCCGGATGTGAGAGCATTCGCTATCATGCGCTCTGCGCTTGGTGGAAGAGGTGTTGGTCGACCTGTTCAATTTGTACTGCAAGGGAATACCTACGAAGAACTCACTAGTTGGCGCGATATCGTGATGGAGAAAGCGGCTGAGAACCCGAAACTACTGCGTGTTGACTCTGATTATAAGGAAACGTCTCCTCAGCTGTTAGTGAACATAGACAGAGATAGAGCGGCAGATTTAGGTGTGTCAATTTCAGAAGTCGGTAGAACCTTAGAAACCATGCTTGGACAAAGACGTGTTTCAACCTACTTAGACCGTGGCCAAGAATACGATGTGATTTTGGAAGGTAATGAGGCTGACTATCGAAGCCCTAGTAGCATCGATAATATCTATGTGCGTTCAGAACGCACGGGTCAATTGATCCCAATGGACAATCTATTGAAGATATCTGAACGAGCTACTTCAAATACCTTGAACCGCTACAATCGAATGCGAGCCATCACAATCAGTGCGAACTTAGCCGATGATTACACAGTAGGTGAAGCCTTAGCGTTTTTGGAAAACGTTGTGGCGACTGAACTACCTGATGGAGTATCAATTGACTACAAGGGTGAGTCGCAGTTATACCAAGAGTCAGGTTCTTCCTTTATTTTTATCTTTGCATTAGCTCTTGCAATCACTTATTTGGTGTTAGCGGCTCAATTTGAAAGCTGGATCCATCCTCTAGTGATCATGTTCACAGTACCTTTGGCATTAGTTGGCGCCTATGTTGGTTTATACTTATCTGGTATGTCGATCAATATTTATAGCCAAATTGGACTGGTGATGCTGATTGGTCTGGCAGCAAAAAATGGGATACTGATTGTTGAATTTGCTAACCAACTTAGAGATGCTGGCGTTGAGTTTGAAGAAGCGCTGAAGCGCGCCTCCATGCTTAGACTACGCCCAATCGTGATGACGGGTTTCACTACCGTCTTTAGCGCCTTGCCTTTAGTTTTAGCATCAGGACCCGGCGCTGAGTCCAGGGCCGTTATCGGAATGGTAATCTTTGCCGGTGTCATATTCTCAGCGTTTATGACTTTGTTTATTGTCCCTACGGCATATGCTTATTTAGCAAGAGGAACAGGTTCACCTGAGCAGCTATCTAGCGAACTTGAGCAGCTGGAGTCAGAAGTGCCCTATAAGAAAGGTGATGACGAACTGCAAGCACAAGCAAAGGCCGATATTGCGGAGTAAACAATAATGAATGCACAATGTAGGCGACTAGTCTGCATTGGGCCTTCTTAATAAAGTTGAGAGTGCGTTTTAACACGCACTTTTTTTGGGCAAAAAAAAGCCCTAATATCAATTAGGGCTTTGGCATTCTAACTTAACAGGTGAGCTACAGTTTACTCATCTAAGAAGCTTTTCAATTGCTCCGAGCGGCTAGGGTGGCGTAGTTTACGCAATGCCTTCGCTTCGATCTGTCTGATACGCTCACGTGTTACGTCGAACTGTTTACCAACTTCTTCCAAAGTATGGTCAGTGTTCATATCAATACCAAATCGCATTCTAAGTACTTTCGCTTCACGTGCTGTTAGGCCCGCTAACACTTCTTGTGTTGCATCTTTCAGACTTCCGCCAGTAGCAGAGTCAAGAGGCTGAATGATAGTACTATCTTCAATGAAGTCACCTAAGTGCGAATCTTCGTCATCACCAATAGGTGTTTCCATTGAGATTGGCTCTTTAGCAATTTTCAGCACCTTACGGATTTTGTCTTCCGGCATAAGCATGCGTTCTGACAACTCTTCTGGCGTTGGCTCTCTACCCATTTCTTGTAGCATTTGACGCGAGATACGATTCAATTTATTGATCGTTTCAATCATATGTACAGGAATACGGATTGTTCTTGCTTGGTCAGCAATAGAGCGAGTGATTGCTTGACGTATCCACCATGTAGCATAAGTTGAGAATTTATAACCACGACGGTATTCAAATTTATCAACTGCTTTCATGAGGCCGATGTTTCCTTCTTGAATCAAATCCAAGAATTGGAGACCACGGTTTGTGTATTTTTTCGCGATAGAGATAACCAAACGTAAGTTTGCTTCAACCATCTCTTTCTTCGCTCGACGCGCTTTCGCTTCACCGATCGACATTCTTCGATTGATATCTTTGATGTCTGGAATGATTAAGCCAGTTTCAGCTTCAACGGCATTCATCTTGCTAACACTACGTTCAATTTCTTCTTTAAATTCAAGAAGTTTTTCAACGTAAGCTGCTTTGCCTTCTAAGGCTTTGTAAAGCCAATCTGTGCTTGTTTCGTTCCCTGCAAATGCTTTAATGAAGTCTTTCTTCGGCATTTTGGCGTTCATGACACAGTACTTCATGACCAAACGCTCTTGGATGCGCACTCGGTCCATCATACCGCGCATGTTTTTAACCATGCGGTCGAACTGTTTAGGGATTAAACGGAATTCTTTAAATACTTCACTTAGCTCATGAATTTCTTTACGGGCTGCCTTATGTGAACGTCCTTTTGCTTCGATCACGCTCATTACTTTATTGTATTGATTACGTAAAGCAGTGAATTTCTCGCGTGCTAGTTCAGGATCGACACCCGTATCTTCCTCTTCCTCATCTTCATCATCGTCGTCATCTTCATCGTCAAGTTCGTCTTGAGATAGTTCTGAACCGATGTGAGTAGCGGTAGGAGCTACGTCTTGTTCGTTTGGATCAACAAAACCGATGATGATATCGCTAATGCGAATTTCTTCAGCTTCGAATAAGTCCCATTGATCTAGGAGGTAAGTAATGGCTTCAGGATATTCCGCTACCGAGCATTGAACTTGGTTAATACCATCTTCAATACGCTTAGCGATTTCAATTTCGCCCTCACGTGTTAAGAGTTCAACTGTACCCATTTCTCGCATGTACATGCGGACAGGGTCAGTGGTTCTACCGATTTCGCTCTCAACTGTGGCAAGTGCTTGCGCAGCAGCCTCAGCAACGTCTTCGTCGGCTGTTGTTTCTTGCATAAGTAATTCGTCGGAGTCTGGAGCAGACTCGGAAACCTTAATTCCCATGTCGTTGATCATGCGAATGATATCTTCGATCTGATCTGAATCGACTATGTCTTGAGGGAGGTGGTCGTTTACTTCGGCAAAGGTTAAGTAACCTTGTTCTTTACCTTTTGCAATCAGGAGTTTTATCTGGGACTGCTTGCTTTGCACAATATACCTTACACTTAATTGGGAGTTGTTAAACGCGAATAAGCTAACTATTTGATAAGTAACTTATTTTCAACCCGTTAAACGATACCAAGGAAAATTACCCTCAGCTTGCTTTATCGTAGCGTTTGCGAATTAGCTAGTATAACACCAAACGACTACTTTTGACTAGATTTTGTTGTTTACGTTCATAGTTCTATATGGGTTTAGTTTGTCCCATTTTCAAGCTTTATTTCGGCCTAAGTATTTTTAAGTTTAGCCATTAAGAGAATTAACTCTTGCTGCTCATTGTCTGTAAGCTCTGCAAAGCCTACTTTGGCCTCTAATTCATCAATGCGTGCTTTAAAATGCCACTTAATAAGGTTTTTAAAACAATCGATATACTCTGCCTTAACGTTCATTTCACTTGATAAAAGATCGCTTTCAAGTAATTGAGCTAAGTGTTTGATGTTCGGATGGTCACGAAAAGCTTCAAGTACCATGCCTGTGTTAGCCTTTGGATTTGCATAACAGTATGAATGCAAGTCAATAAGCAATGGCACGCCGGATATCGATGTATTTCTTAGCGGCGCTAATTTCACATTAGGACATTCGGAAGCTAGCCTCGGTGAATCCATAAGAAGGCGTAACATCATACGCAAAGGTGATTGCTTTATTTTTTGAGGTGGCTGGTAATCTACTTTTCGCGGTGCTTTTCGGCTGTTTGCATTTTTAATATCTCGTGCGAGGGTCTCTTTTGCTTCTTCGCCAAATAATTTACTTAAGTCCAGCATTAACAAATCGCGTTGATTTTCGCCTTGAATCTTTTCGATCAGGGGCATGGCTTCTGCTTTAAGTGAAGCTTTCCCTTCATTTGACGAGACTGAGTGTCGCTGTAATAAGTTGTCGAAAAAGAATTTTGATAAGGGCACAGCTTTGGCTAGCAATTCTTCAAAGGCTTCTTTACCTATCTTCCGAACCATTGTATCTGGATCTTCACCATCCGGCAGAAACAGAAATTTCATTGCTAGGCCGTCTTTCAGAAATGGTAACGCATTTTCAAGTGCTCGCCATGCCGCTTCACGACCGGCTCTATCACCGTCATAACAACAGACAATTTCTGTTGTCGATTTAAACATCGCTTGAATATGTTCAGGAGTCGTTGCCGTGCCTAGTGCGGCAACTGCATATTGAATATCGAATTGGCTAAGAGCCACAACATCCATATAGCCTTCAACTACCAATAGACGTTCGAGTTTTCGATTGTTTTGACGTGCTTGGTACAAACCAAAGAGTTCGTAACCTTTATGAAATATGGGCGTTTCAGGGCTGTTTAAATACTTGGGACCGTCGTCTTTCATCACGCGGCCACCAAAACCTACAACACGGCCTCGCTTGTCTCGGATTGGAAACATGACGCGATTGCGGAAAAAATCAAAGCGACGTTTATTGTCATTTTCCGAAATAAGTTTGAGCTCTAGTAGTCGAGATTGCTTATGGTCGTCGGTCCCAAATGTCTTTAACACCGAATCCCACTCAGGAGGAGCAAAGCCCATATCCCAAGCTTTGACGATATCCCCGCTAAGACCTCGACCCTTGAGGTATTCAATTACTTCCGGCGCTTGCGCGTGATGCTTGAGTTGATGCTGAAAATAACGGGTGACCGATTCCATCAACTGATAATCTTGCTCTCTCTGACTTTTTTGTTGCGGAGTGGGGGCCGGTGCGCCGCCTTTTTCTCTGGGAACATCGACACCATAAGTCTTCGCTAGCTCTTCAACAGCCTCTGGAAATTCTAAGCGATCAAATTCCATCAAGAAACTGATGACATTGCCTTTTGCGCCGCAACCAAAGCAATAGTAGAACTGCTTTTCCTGACTGACGGAGAATGAGGGACTTTTTTCATTATGAAATGGGCAGCAGGCTTGATGATTCTTGCCTGCTTTTTTGAGTTTTACCCGGGCATCGATAATATCTACAATATCGCTGCGGGCGATAAGATCATCGATGAAGTCGCGTGGAATACGGCCGGCCATAAAATTAAGCTAATTTTGCTTTGATACTACCGCTAAGTGCGCCCATGTCGGCACGACCCGTTACTTTAGGTTTCAACCATGCCATCACTTTACCCATGTCCTGCATATTTGCAGCACCGGTTTCAGCCATCGCCTGCTCAATTAAGGCATTGATCTCTTCGCTTGTTAAGGCTTGTGGCAAGAAGCGAGTTAGTACTGCAATTTCCGCTTCTTCTATGTCGATAAGATCTTGGCGGTCTGCCGACTTAAATGAAGTAATAGACTCTTTACGTTGTTTGACCATTTTCGTTAAAATCGCTAACACGTCAGTGTCATTCAACTCAATTCGCTCATCCACTTCACGTTGCTTAACGGCAGCTAAAGCCATTCTGAGTGTTTTCAATGTGAGCTTGTCTTTAGCGCGCATCGCATCTTTTTGCGCTTCTTTCAAAGAATCAAGTAAAGTCATTAGTCTATTCCCTCAAGTTAATTTATTCGGATATTTCTGAACGGCAGAAACAAAAACGGACGTCATAAAGACGCCCGTTTTGAATTTAATTGGCTCGACACCAAACTGTTGTTTAGTACAGTTTGATACGACGTGCGTTTTCGCGAGCTAACTTTTTCATGTGACGCTTTTTAGCAGCAGCTTTTTTGCGCTTGCGTTCCCAAGTTGGTTTTTCAAAAAATTCGCGACGGCGAACTTCAGATAGTACACCAGCTTTCTCACATGAACGTTTGAAGCGTCTTAGCGCGATATCAAACGGTTCGTTATCTCTTACTTTCACGATTGGCATTAATTCATCACCTTAAGATGTGTTTTCTTCCAGGTAAATTTTATAACCCGGGCTTAAAAAATGGTGCGGAATACTAAAACTTTTGCAAGTACTTGTAAAGCAATTTAGTACAAAAATATTTACTTTTGTTGGTTTTCCGTCAGCGGTGCGCAGTATATACTAGCGAATCGCTGATTGCACTGTGATCATTGGCTATTTTAATGCTTTTTTGATTCTTATGACGTAAGTCACTGAAACGCTTATAAACTAGATCGAAAAGCTTATTTTTTTACTGAGTATTTTAATGAAAGTTCTAGGCATCGAGACCTCTTGTGACGAAACTGGCATCGCTATTTACGACACCGACGAGGGTTTATTGGCTCACGAGTTATACAGCCAGGTAAAATTACACGCGGATTATGGTGGCGTAGTGCCAGAATTAGCATCTCGTGATCATGTTCGTAAAATAGTGCCTTTAATTAAACGCACAATGAGCAGTGCTGGTTTAAGTTCAAATGATATTGATGGTGTTGCATTTACTCGCGGTCCTGGTCTAGTAGGTGCCTTACTTGTCGGTTCTTCAGTTGGACGCAGTTTAGCTTACGCTTGGGGCGTGCCGGCAGTTGGTGTGCATCATATGGAAGGGCATTTATTAGCCCCAATGCTAGATGACAATCCACCACCCTTCCCATTTATCGCTTTGTTAGTATCAGGCGGTCACAGTATGATTGTTGATGTGCAAGGTATAGGTCGATATGAAGTGTTAGGGGAATCGTTGGATGACGCTGCGGGAGAAGCCTTTGACAAAACAGCTAAATTACTCGGTCTTGATTACCCAGGAGGCCCTCTACTAGCTAAGCTAGCTGACAAAGGAGAGGCAGGTCATTACAAATTTCCAAGACCTATGACTGATCGTCCCGGATTAGATATGAGCTTTAGCGGTCTAAAGACATTTGCAGCAAATACTATCCGTGATTGTGATGGCAGTGAACAAACTAAAGCAAATATTGCATACGCCTTCCAAGATGCAGTGGTGTCAACGTTGATGATTAAATGCCAACGGGCGCTCAAGCAAACTAATCAAAAACGATTGGTGATTGCGGGTGGAGTTAGTGCAAACCAGCAATTAAGAACGACTTTGCAAGACTTGAAACGACGTAAAGGCATTGAAGTCTACTATCCAGCTTTACAGTATTGTACCGACAACGGTGCGATGATTGCTTTTGCAGGTGCTCAACGATTACTGGCGGGTGAGTCGGTAGGCTTAGATACCAAAGCGATGCCTCGCTGGCCTTTGGATTCTTTAAAAGCAGTTTAGTTTAACATTTAGGATGACGTCACTTTTGCTTCCACAGAATGCGCTGAGGCCCTAACTTATTTGCTGATGTTTTGATTAGCTGAAACGACTCTTATTATAAAAATAGCCGTTTCCATTTTAAACTAAAGCCTTAGCGCGCAGCAGGTGTGAATATTAAACGTGAATCGAGTTTTCACTCATTCACATTTCCTTTCTTCCAAATCTTACTCTCTTCACCACGAGATAGCCTTCTTATATTGTCCCGATGTTGCCAAACAATAAGTGCGGATAACATTAACACTGAAAAGATGTATTCAGGTTTGAAGAACACTGTATAAACCGGCGCCAAGCTGACAGTGATGATTGCCGCAAGTGATGAATAGCCTGTAATCAATACAACCAAAAGCCATGTACCTAGCAACAGACCAGCCAAGCTAAAGCCCATCGCGATTAAACAACCTAGCGCCGTGGCAACACCTTTGCCGCCTTTAAACCTGAAAAAGATTGGGTACATATGTCCAAGACATGCGGCTATCGCCACAATACCAATGGATATTGGGTCTACACCTACAAGAAAGGCTAAGTAAACGCTGACGGTTCCTTTTAGAATATCAAACACTAAAACTAAAGCGGCGGCAAACGGTCCTGCAATGCGCAGCACGTTAGTTGCACCAGGGTTTCCAGAGCCTTGCTCTCTAGGATCGCCCTTGCCAAAAAGGAAGCAAACTACAATTGCACTTGAAATAGAGCCCAAAATATACGCGCCAAAAATAATCATCAGCGTGAATGAAATCATATACTTGGTCCCTGTGTTGCGGTTACACTTAGCAGTAGATTACTTGAAGGTGAAAAAAATCGCTAGGCGATTACGATATTCTCATGGATTTAGTTAAAATACAGGGCTTGACAGTCCACGCACTTATTGGTGTTTTTGATTTCGAACGACACGCTAAGCAGAGGCTTATTCTTGATGTCGACATGGTCACCGACTTAAGCTTGGCAGCCACTACCGACGATGTTAACAATACTATTGATTACGGTAAGGTAGCGCAAAGGCTCGCTGACATTGCCGAAAATTCCTCTTACTTTTTACTCGAAGCTTTAGCAAAAGAAATGTTAGATATGATATTTTCTGAATTTAAGCCTCAGAAAGTCACGTTGACAGTGAACAAGCCAGACATCCTTAAAGAAGCAGTTAATGTTGCTATTAGCATGACAAGAGAACGCAGTTAGTGTCCCATTTCATACTTATAAGTGTTGGTTCCAACATTGATAAATCGAAAAACACGGATGCGGGTTTGAATGCCTTAGCGAAAGCTTTCAGCGACGTAGAGATTTCGCCTGTTTATGAAAGTGAATCGGTTGGATTCGATGGTGATACCTTTTTCAACCTTGTTGTGTCGGCACAGACCGAATTAGATGTGGACGGTGTGTGTAGCATCCTAAAATGTATTGAAGATGAAAATGGCCGAATCCGTGGTTCACAAAAATTTGCTTCCAGAACCCTTGATCTTGATTTACTGACCTATGATGAATTGGTAATCCAACAGCCTGTTATTTTACCACGCGAAGAAATTCTCTATAATGCTTTTGTGTTAAGACCGTTGGCCGATTTAGTGCCAACACACATTCATCCTGTTGTGAAAAAAACATACCAATCTTTATGGCAAGACTATGACAAGCAAAAGCAAAACTTGTGGTTGGCCGATTATTTATGGAGTAACACCGAAACATGACGTTTTATGAAATTTTCATACTTGCAATTATACAAGGCTTAACGGAGTTTTTACCTATTTCTAGCTCTGCGCATCTAATATTGCCGGCTGAAGTGCTTGGTTGGCGCGAGCAAGGTTTGGCCTTCGATGTTGCAGTTCATGTCGGCAGCTTAATGGCGGTCATGATTTATTTTCGGAATGACATCGTTAAACTTAGCGAAGGGTTTCTTTTACATGGTTTTAGTAAACAACAAACAACTGAGAGCAAGTTAGCCTGGTGGATCATCATTGCAACGATTCCAGGGGTTATCTTTGGTTATTTGATGAAAGACTGGATCGCGTTTAACGCTCGTACCGCAATAGTTATTGCTACTACTACAATCCTATTTGGTTTGTTGCTTTGGTACGCAGACGCAAAAGCAAAGCAAATTAAAACCATCGATAAAATTGGATTGAAAGAAGCTCTTATCATTGGTTTAGCGCAAGCTATAGCAATTATTCCTGGCACTTCACGTTCAGGTATTACAATGACAGCCGGTTTAATGATGGGACTTGATCGCGAGAGCACGGCTCGCTTCTCATTCTTGCTATCAATTCCTATTATCTTAGGCGCTGGCCTGTTGTCTACTTTAGACTTGTTAAGTAGTGTCGCAGCAGTCAATTGGAATGAGCTGTTTTACGGAGCTGCCTTTTCCTTTGTCGCTGCTTATTTATGTATATTCTTGTTTTTGAATTGGATTTCTAAAATTGGGATGTTGCCATTCGTAATTTATCGATTGGTATTAGGTTTCGTATTGTTATACATAGTTTTAGGTTGATTTATATACGCAAATTAGTCGATTGTTTACCAAAAGGGCTGTTAATATGAGTACAACGAGTAAAAGTGAAACAATTTTTACAAAAATTATTAATAAAGAAATACCGGCCGATATATTATTTGAAGACGAAAGAGTATTAGCATTCAAGGACATAAGTCCACAAGCGCCAGTGCACTTTTTAGTTATACCAAAGAAAGCGATTGCAACCATTAATGATATTGACTCAGAAGATGAAGCTCTCGTAGGATATATGCACCGTGTCGCGGCAATTGTCGCAAATGACCTTGGTGTCGCCCAACAGGGCTTTCGAACGGTAATGAATTGTAATCAAGACGGCGGGCAAACGGTTTATCATATTCATTTGCACGTACTAGCAGGGAAGGCACTTGGTTGGCCACCATATCAAGAACGATTAAAAGGTTAGATTAATACACAAGTTTGTAGCGAAAAGTAGCGAATGACGTTGTATCGTAACGCCGGCAAACAATAAGTAAATTTTCTCAGAGTCTGGTAACTCTGGTCTATAAAAAATATAAGGCTTTATTTCCATGTCTACTCAAAATGCACTGTTAACGATCTTAGTCGAAAAAATTAACAACGATACTTTAGTTTTACCAACACTTCCTGCGATTGCATTAAAAGTGAGAAAGTCGGCTGACGATCCAAACATAAACTTGAACGGAATGGCTGACGTTGTTGGCCAAGACCCATCGTTAAGTGCTCGCATGATTAAAATTTCCAACAGTGCATATTTAGGTCGTACTATTAAAGTGACCTCGACTACACAAGCAGTAACTCGCATTGGTTTGAACCAAGTTAAAAATATTGCAACGGCTTTAGCAATGGAGCAACTGTTCGTTTCTAAGAACGAAGTAGTTAAAAAGTATATGGCGAAAATGTGGACCGATACAATTGATATCGTTGCAAACGCTATGGCAGCAATGCTGACTTACCAAGCAGCGTCAGGTAAGAAGAACTTAAGTTTAGACACAATCACACTTTCTGCTTTGGTTGCCAATATTGGTGCATTACCAGTGCTCACTGAAGCCGAGCGTCACGACAGTGTTTTTGCTAACCCGACTTTCCTTGATGTAGCAATTGAAAAGTTATCTGGTCGAATCGGTGGAAGCATCATGCGCGAATGGCAGTTTAACGATGTATTCATTCAATGTGCTGAGCATTGGAGAAACACCGAATTCGTTGAACCAGAGATCACTTATATCGACTTCGTGCGTATAGGTGCAGCTTTGGCAAACCAGGTAGATAATGGTGATGAGCTCCTAACCATTGCGCTTGAAAAAGGTATTTTCGATGACGTTGAAGTTTATCAAACGCCAGAATTTGCTAAAATTAGAGACAACGCGAAGTCTATCTTTGCATAAGTTTGAATTTTGGTTGGCGCTGATCGTTACATAAATATCATTGCATGTTTCACACAGCAATCGTTATGGACGATTTACTTAGCTAGAATGAGATAATAGAAAAGCCCTGCAATTGCAGGGCTTTTTATTGTGGGGCTGTCCCGTCCGGAAAAAAGTTGTCATAAAGAAGAGTTCTTTATTTGTCCCGAACTAACATAAGTTAAGGTTTTTTTCGGATGGGATAAGACGATTTAGCTCAGTACTCTATATTAGTGCTCTAAATTAGTACTCTAAATCAGTGCTTTGAATGCCTACTCACTATCTACTTCGAATATCTCGCGAAGTGCTTCAGCAAACTCAACAACCTCAGAGGACATAAGAGTAAAGTCAGCATCGAGTTTCACGTTTATTTCATCTTTAGGAATGTCTTCATTTTGCTCTTTGACCACATCAGTGAACTTTAAGCGCTTAATCGACAAGTCTTCGCCAATGATGCAAGTGAGTCGATCTTGCCAAGCAACGCTTAGCTTTTGCACAAGCATGCCAGCTTGCAGATGAGCAAGAATCTCATCGGCATCTAAGTCTTGTGACTTACAGCGTATAGTTGCGCCATCTTCAGAAGGCGACTTAAACTCAGCCTCATCAAGTATTTCTATTTGCGCTGGCGCATCTTGAAGTACCCACGAAGTCAGTGTTTCTTGTTTGCTACTTTTTGCAAAAGGAATGACAGGAAGTGAGCCAATACATTTGCGAACACAAGCCAAGAAAGCTTCGGCAGCGCCATCAGAACTGGCATCAACTACAACAAGATTATGCTCAGGTGAAATAAATCCATGAGTCACACTGTTCTTTGTAAATGCTTGTGGCAGAAGACGGTGAACAATTTCTTGTTTTAGATCTTGCTGTGCTTTTTTCGGCACAGGTGAGCCTGTTTCAGCTTCAATTTGTGCTACTTTGTCCGCAAGTTCATTGTTAACCACAGAGGCTGGTAAGATGCGTTCTTGCTTTTTCAGCACTAACCAATAACGGTTTGCTGTTTTCTGGAATAGCATATCGCTATTTCTGAAAGGGGAAGTCCAACCCATTGTTGCGATATCTTGCGAACCACATGGGCGAAAAGACATGCTTTCCAATTGTGTTTGAAGTTGTTCTTCGGTGAGTTCTAACTTGTTTGTTAGCTGATATAATTTAAGGTTTTTGAACCACATATTTTATTTATTTACTATCGAAAAAAAAGTGACCGCACTCTACCAATCTGAAGGCTGTTGGTCAAAAGCAATTTTCATCGCCGATAACATTGGTTTTAGCTTAGCAAAAGGCTAGTATGCACACTACATACTTTGATATTTCAGTGCTTTTTACCATTTTATTTCATTTTAATTTACTATTTTAGAGTGTTTAATAAAACTGTCATATATTGCACTAATAATGACACTTTCTTAAATGTGTTTCGAGTTAGAACAATGCCTCATACAATATTGTTAGTTGAAGACGAAGCTCCCATTAGGGAAATGCTTTCCTTTGTTTTAGAGCAAGCCGGATTTAATGTTGTTGAAGCTGAAGACTACGACATCGCGTTAAAAAAAGTGGTTGAACCTTATCCAGATTTGATACTTTTAGACTGGATGCTTCCTGGCGGCAGCGGTGTGCAATTATCTAAGAAACTAAAAGAACATGAGTTTACCAGAGAGATACCCGTTATCATGCTAACCGCGCGCGGTGAGGAAGATGATAAGATACGTGGCTTAGAGGCAGGTGCTGATGACTACGTGACAAAGCCCTTTTCGCCAAAAGAGTTAGTGGCGCGTATAAAGGCCGTCATGCGCAGAGTTACACCGACTTCAAATGAGGAGCCAATTGAGTTTAAAGGGCTTATTTTGGAACCCATTTCTCATCGTGTTAGCGCTAATGGCGATGTCCTAGAAATGGGACCTACTGAATTTAAATTATTACACTTCTTTATGACGCATACAGAACGTGTTTATAGCCGAGAATTATTATTAGACAATGTGTGGGGAACTAACGTATATGTTGAAGACCGAACCGTTGATGTGCATATCAGACGCCTGCGCAAAACTTTGTCCAAACATGGGCATGACGCCATGATTCAAACTGTCCGTGGCGCCGGATATCGTTTTTCTAATAAGCTTTAAATGTACACTCCGCCTCCTTGGAAGAAACACTTTTTCGTTATACTGGTTTATCTAGTAGGTGCGGCCTTGCTAGGTAATTATTTCGATCAGGTCTCTTTAGCGCTTTTTTTAGCAGTGTGCGGGCTCCTCTTTTTTACTTACTTCAATATATACCGTCTAAATAAATGGTTATGGCAAAGTCGTAAAATGTCGCCGCCAACAGCGTCCGGTATATGGGAACGCGTTTATGAGGGCATTAATTACCTGCAACGCAGAAATAGAAAGAAGAGACGAAAATTACGAACATTAGTAAAGCAATTTCGAGAGGGTTTTGAAGCCCTTCCAGACGCTGTCATTGTCGTAGATAAAAAGGCGAAGATTGTCTGGTGTAATCGACATGCAAGAATTGAACTGAGCTTGAAATGGCCTGAGGACTTAGGTCGTAGAATAGATAATCTAATTCGCCATCCCAAATTCATCGAGTTTTTTAACTCCGGTGATTATCAGCAACCTGTAAAGATACCAGCGCCAAGCAATGCTACTAAAACGTTTGAATTTCGCATCATGCCTTATGCAGATCAACAACTATTGATCGTCGTTCGAGATGTTTCGCGTATTGCTCAGTTGGAGGCTATGCGCAAGGATTTCGTGGCTAATGTGTCCCATGAGTTACGCACACCTTTAACGGTCATTAATGGTTACTTGGAAGTGCTTGCTGATAACAACACGGACAAAACGCCAATAGAAAATAAAGCGATAGCGGAAATGGGCGCGCAAACGCAACGGATGCAGTGCCTAATAGAAGACCTCTTGTTATTATCCAAAATAGAAGCTTCAGCACAGCGAATATTCGAAAACACAATTGATATGAAAGCAATGTTGAATATTGTCGAATGTGAAGCAAAAGCACTTAATAAAGAAAAAAATCATAAACTAACTTTTAAAGTGGATGATGAGCTACAAATATTTGGTGTAGAAAGTGAAATCAGAAGTGCATGCTCAAATTTGATTTTCAATGCCATTAATTACACACCTGCAGGTGGTGAGATTAATATCCTCTGGGAAAGGCGCGAAGAGGGCGCTTATTTCTGTGTGACTGATAATGGTGAAGGCATTGAGCAGAAACACTTACGCAGGCTTACCGAACGATTTTACCGCCTAGATAAAGCCCGCTCTCGAAAAAAAGGGGGCTCAGGCTTGGGCTTGTCAATTGTAAAGCACGCTCTCAATCATCATAATTCAAATTTACTTATTAGTAGCGAAGTAGGTGAGGGGAGTTCATTTGCATTCTTACTGCCATTAGAGCTCATATATGACGGTAGTGTGGATTCTTAAGTAATATGCACTCAAGCTAAAGAGCGATTTTAAAAGCCTTTATATTCGAATGAGCCTGTTATTTCTTCACTTTCTTCTTGCAAAAAATTGAAACTATCTCGTACCTTAATCAATTAATACTAACCTAGGAACAACAGTAGTTGTGCACCTTCGATATATTGTTTATTCTCAATGCTTCGTAGATTTTTTAACCACGTGGCAATTCTGCTATTTACTGGTCAAACAATATTTCCATACTTGTAAAAGTACAAAATACTAGCGAGGAGTGTAGTCAATTTTTCACAATTCCAACAGCTACATAACGAACATAAGAATAAGCCTTTCATTAAAAGTTTGGCTGAAGTTTCTAATGTGTTTTTTGTTATTGTTTTCAATGAAAGCAGCCACACTGGTGCAAGCTTATGATATTCGTTTCGAGTCATTGACTATTGCCGATGGCCTGCCATCACAAAGTGTCTATGAAACTTATCAACAAAGAAATGGCTTTATTTGGTTCGCAACGGATAGAGGGGCTATTCGATACGACGGTAAATCTTTTCGTAGTTTCATGTATTCCCCTGGTGCACTCAGTCACATAACTAATAACTTCGCTCTTCAAATTTTGGAAGATCATGTTGGTAATATCTGGATTGTTACTGAGTATGGTCTCAATAAATTAAGTCCTGATGGCAGTATTGAGCGCTATTTACACGACCCGCAAAAGCCTGATTCGATCAATTCAAATTGGGGACATTTTATTTATCAGGATTCAAGTCACAGAATTTGGGTGGGCACCAATGAAGGGCTTAATTTATATCAAGCTGAAACGAATAATTTCCTAAGAATTGAAGGACAACTAAAAGATTCTTTGCATAATATCGCAGCTTATCAAATGTTGGAGATTGATAAAGACACTTTTATGTTGGGAACCCTATACGGAATCGCCTTTTTCAAACCTTCTGAACAAATGTTTGTTCTGGAAAGTGATAAGCATCCCGACCTTCCTAGCTGGTATAAGAGTACCATTTATAAATTGACTATGTCTAAAGCAGGCAGGATTTTGATTGGCACTGACAATGAGGGCTTAATAGATTTTGACCCTCAAACCAACGAGTACAATCAATATAAAAAAGCGCCTGATGGTAATGGTTTATCCAGTAATAACATTAACGCTATTGTTGAAGACAGCAATGGAAAGCTTGTCCTTAGTCATTATGGTGCAGGCTTGACCTTAATATCGCCGGATAGGCAAACTTTTACGCAACTGAAAGCACGCGATTTTGACGATACTTCATTAATTTCGGATGAAGTAAATCATGTGTTTATCGACCAATCTGGTCTACTTTGGGTGTCCACTATGTATGGCATTTCAAAGTATTCTTATTTGCAAAATGGAAGCACTATCATTAGAAAACAAGCGGATGGTAAAGGCTTGTCTGGAATGGTCGCTTCTAATACTGCCGTGGTGGATGATGACAATTTGTTGGTTGCAACGTCTGGCGGCTTAAACAAACTGCGCATATCAGATGGAAGAGTCGAAAAAATAGAACTACTCCCGCCCGAGCAAGGTAAACAAGCCAATTTACGCATAAATGATATTCATAAAGATAATAAAGGTAACTTTTGGATTGTCTCTCCTCAAGGTCTGCACAAGTACAACCCTTTAACTAACGAGCGAGCGAATTACTATAACAATGAGGGGAATGAATGGAGCTTTACCGGTAATGAATTGTTTACCGTTTTAGTGGCTGAAAATGATGAGATCTGGGTGACTGGCTTTGTAGGCGTTGCCCTAGCCAAATTTACGCCTGGCAAAGGAATAACAGAGAGGTTATTAGCTGACCCGCTGCATATCTACACCAGAGGAGGTAATTATACTACTGATGCACTGCTTTCAAAAAAAGGTGATATATGGCTATCGACCACTGATGGTGTGTATCGGATTAATTCTCAACTTGGATTAGAACAACATATTCGTCTAGGCCCAAATAATCGTGAAAATATCCGTATTTCCTCCCTAATTGAAGATGAAAATGGTGCGATTTGGGCAGCAACTGAGGGAGTAGGTTTAGCTAAAATGACAGTGGGTGAAGATAATACAGTGATGAGCACTGTGTATTCAACAGATGATGGCTTACTGAGCAACGAGCTACTTACAGTAAGTGTATATCAAGGCAAGCTTTGGTTAACTACGAAAGATCAGCTCTTTACTTTTGATACAATCAGAAAGGAATCGAAGGCTTACCCTAGTTTGTTCAATTTACCAGGTCTGATATTTGAAAGCGCGGCACAAACATTAGTAGGTGATAATTTATTTCTTGGTTCGAACAAAGGCTTAGTTATTGTCAACCTGACTCAAATTCAATCTAATCAATACAATTCACCTGTTCAAATAACTCAGGCTAAAGCAGATGAGGTGGCTCTTTTACGGGGGATTGCTACCTCTCAAAAAAGCAAGCGCTACATCGATTACCAAAATAATGATTTATCCTTTTCCTTTGCTGCTCTAGATTTCACAAACCCAAGCGTCATTCGTTACCGTTATTATCTTGAAGGATATGAAGATACTTGGGTCGATGCTGGGAATAAGACCAATGTCACGTACAACAGTCTGCAACCGGGCGTATACTCTTTTAAAGTGACTGCAAGCAACAGTGATGGTAAATGGAGTAATGAAGTTGCAGAGTTTACTTTCCAGATAGAACAACCTTGGTGGTTCTATGCATTATGGTCACTCGCTGCTTTACTTGCTTTCGCACTCGCTTTATTCATATTGAATCGGCGTATTCACGTTAAGTTGCTTTATAAAAAGGCCAATTACGATAGTCTCACTGGTATCGCAAACCGCTACCATTTCAATAATAGCATTGAGGAGCTGGTATCTGAGCCTGACAACTTATTTAGTCTGTTGATTGTTGACTTGGATGGCTTTAAAGAGGTGAACGATGTATACGGTCATGCTGTTGGTGATGAATTGCTAATTCAAGCTGCAGCAAGGATGAAGAAAGTCTTGCGAGATGGTGACTTGTTGGCCCGCTTGGGCGGTGACGAATTTGCGATTATTATCAATAAACATAATCAATTGAATAGGCTTCTCAATATTACAGAACGTTTGAGACAAGCTTTGCAAAGCCCATATAAACTCACAAGTCACATGGTGACAGTTTCTGCGAGTATAGGTGCGGCCAGCTTTCCTGCGGACTCAAAAAGTAAAGATTCCTTGTTAGTCTATGCCGATACCGCCATGTTCGCTGCAAAGCAAAGTGGCAAGAATACGGTTAAGTTCTTTAATGAAGAGTTAAGCGCGGAACTAGAAAAAAGAACAGAGCTCAAGCAAAAGCTAAAAGCGGCTATCATTAATGAAGAATTTGTAATGCACTACCAACCTCAAATCGACCAATTTTCTGAGAAAGTAGTTGGTTTTGAGGCTTTAATTAGATGGTTTCAGGTGGATGGAACCGCTATACCTCCAAATGTTTTTATTCCTGAAGCTGAACGTAATGGTTCAATCGTAGAGATTGGACAATGGGCTCTAATATCAGCGTGTAAGCAAGCCGCTGATTGGGAGAAAAAAGGACTCGAATTCGGTAAAGTGTCAGTTAATGTATCTGCCGTGCAAATCACGAAATCTAGCCTGGTAAGTGATGTAGAGCGAGCCTTAAACCAAAGCAATTTATCACCCAAATATTTAGAGCTGGAAATTACAGAATCGGTGTTGGTGGATAATATTGATATGGCCCTTGATACTTTAAGGCAACTCAGAGAGCTCGGCGTTGCGATAGCTTTGGATGATTTCGGTACAGGGTATTCTTCGCTTAATTACTTAACCAAGTTTCCGATAGATACCTTGAAAATAGATAGAAGCTTTATCAAAAGCGTTGAGGTCGACTCCGCTACTAAAATGGTACTTAAAAATATTTACACACTAGCGGCTGATCTTTCGATGAAAGTTGTTGCTGAAGGTATTGAAACTGAAGAGCAATTAAAAATATTAGCAAGTCTTCAAGGACGAATTATTCAAGGTTACTATTACAGTCCAGCATTGGCTGCTTCAGATGCTGTTAAAATGCTTCAGACAAGATCTTTCAGCAGAAACTAAAGTCTTCTATTACAAGCCCCATCGGATGGTTCTTTTTTGCACTAACATTACTCACTTCTTGAAACATAAAAAAAGGCGTAACTTAAACCTAAGTTACGCCTTTCAAATTTATAAAACTAACTACTTATCTTCAGCAATCTTTTCATGAAGCCATGCTGCATGACGAGGGGCTTTCTTAGTCTTGCTCCACTCCTCAAGCATGTCGGGGGCGACACGATGCAATTCTTGCATTTGTTCTTCGGTATGCGTATTTGCAGCAAGTTCAAGACGATGACCATTTGGATCAAAAAAGTAAATGGATTTGAATATGCCGTGGTTTGTTGGACCAATGACATCAATACCATGACTTTCAATAGATGCTTTAGCGGCAATTAATTCCTCTAAGCTGTCTAGCTTCATCGCAATATGCTGAACCCATTTTGGCGTATTATGGTCGCGGTCCATATCAGGTTGCTCTGGCAATTCAAAGAAGGCCAGTACGTTACCGTTGCCCGCATCCATGAAAATATGCATGTATGGGTCATAAGCGCCAGTAGAAGGCACGTGGTCTTCAGCAATCGCTAGCTGAAAATCCATGCCTAATACGTTTTGATAGAACTCAACTGTCTCTTTTGCATCTTTGCAGCGATAGGCTACATGATGAAAACCATTTAACTGGACTGGGTGGCTCATACGCCCTCCTTTTCCTCAGCTTTTGCGTCAGTTTTTAATACACCACGATTTATTTGGTCGCGTTCAATCGATTCAAATAAGGCTTTAAAGTTTCCTTCACCAAAGCCATCGTCGCCTTTGCGTTGAATAAATTCGAAGAATACTGGACCAAGTTGTGTTTCAGAAAATATCTGAAGTAATAAACGAGGACCGCCTTCGGTTGTGCCATCTAATAAGATGCCGCGTGTTTGAAGCTCTTCTACAGGTTCACCGTGATTTGGTAAACGGCCTTCTAACAACTCGTAGTATGTTGCTGGTGGTGCAGTCATGAATGGCATGCCCATGTCTTTCAAACGATCCCAACAAGCAACTAGGTCATCACAACTGAATGCAATGTGCTGAATTCCTTCGCCGTTGAACGCTCGCAAGAACTCTTCAATTTGTCCTTTACCGCCTTCACCTTCTTCATTTAGTGGAATACGGATTTTGCCATCTGGTGCAGTTAAGGCTTTTGAAGTTAGCCCTGTGTACTCGCCTTTGATATCGAAGAAGCGAATTTCTTGGAAGTTGAATAACTTCTCATAGAAATCAGCCCAATACTTCATACGACCGCCATAAACGTTATGTGTTAGGTGGTCGATTACTTGGAAACCTGCGCCCACTGGGTTGCGATCAACGCCGTCAAGATATTCGAAGTCGATGTCATAAATAGACAACTCATCACCATAACGGTCAATTAAATAAATGATTGCGTTGCCAATACCTCTAATCGCAGGCAAACGAAGCTCCATTGGGCCAGTTTCAACTAAAACAGGTTCAGCACCTTGAGCCAATAAGTGTTTGTACGCTTTTACCGCATTCTTAACGCGAAAGCCCATACCACAGGCTGATGGACCATGTTCACGTGCAAAGTACCATGCCGCTGATTTTGGCTCGTAGTTCGCAATTAAGTTTATGCCGCCTTGACGCCATAGTTGTGCATCTTTAGTGCGGTGATTCGCAATGTGGGTAAAACCCATAGCCGTAAATACCGTTTCTAGTTGGCCTTTTTCTGGAGAAGAAAATTCGATAAATTCAAAGCCATCTAAACCAACTGGGTTTTCAAACAAGTCTGCCATTGTTTACTCTCTTTAGTCATTTTTGAAACCACATGAATAAGCGTTTTTAGGAATAGTTCTTAAGCAATTCATGTTTAATTGGCACAAACAAACCTTTTAAGTCATTTGTTCAATTAGATGATTTCAAATAGTTATACTCTACAGGTGCTTTGCACCGTTTTTTGATGGGCGCATTTTAGGTTATTTCGTCTAAAATTACCCGACATGGGCTCATTTGTGGCTTCGCATGATTTATGGGCTTCTACACTTTTGTAAAGATTTTAATACGGTTCTTATGCTTTAGGCTACGTAAATTCGTTTTATAATTTGTACTCGAAGCTGTATTCGACACTTTGAGCTTCGCTACTGGCAAATTCACCATGACCAGATATTCCCGTTAATTCGCCAGTACCTGAGTTAGGAGCAACTTCAAATTTGCTTTGAACTCGACCTTGAGCATATGTACCCCTTTGCAGGAATACCAAAGAACCTGATTTACCGTTGATACTGCCTTCAAATAGCTCTGTTCCTACATAGCTTGCAGTACTCTCTGACGTATACGCCATTTGATAATTGACTTCAGAGCTACCTTGCAGCAAACCATCATATGTTTGTTGGACTTTTGCGTGACTTAGCTTTTTATCTTCATACTCTTTGAGGGTCACTTCATCCCAGTTATTGATGCTGATGCTATTCATATTGTTCTCCATTAGTTGAGGTTTTTTATTGGCTGAGGCTCTTTACTGGCTGAGGCTCTCTAATCACTGACGATACAATTTCTGCCATTGTCTTTCGCTTTGTATAGGTTCTCGTCTGCAAACATTAACATCGATTCTATTTTACGTTTGAATTTGCTGGTTACGCCAATACTCACAGTACACTGAACGCTAACACCTTTGCGTGTGAAGCGCTTTTTGCTAATGGCAGTGCGGAAATTGTCGAGAAGGGGTAATGCCTTCGTTAAGCTTACATTAGGCAGAAAAACACAAAACTCTTCACCACCAAAGCGCGAAATAACGTATTCATTGAAGTGTTTGGCCAATAATTTAGAGAACTCTTTTAAGACAACATCTCCGTGGTCGTGGCCAAAAGTATCATTAATGGTTTTGAAGAAATCTAAGTCCATTAAGGCTAATGTCTTGTGCTTTAAGTCCCTGTTAAGGTGCTCATTCACTTGTAGAAAGAAATGTCTTCGATTCGGCAGGCCGGTAAGGTAATCCGCATTAGCAGTCTTCCTAATTAATTCTATTTGTTCGAGGTATTCGATGTTCTGCATTACGCGAACGAAAAACTCTTCATGGCAATATGGTTTAGCTAAGTAATCGTCCGCGCCGCTTTTCAGAAAGTTAGCGAGCACACGAGAGTTTTCCCCCGCCGTACTGGCAAGTGAAGAACCAATAATGCTTAAATTGTCTTTGTTAAAGTTGCGACGAACTTCGGATACTGCATCAATTCCCAAACCGTTCTTGAGGTCATTATCTATGATCATTAGTTTGATATTCGCATTTTCACTTAAGTAGTCAGTGAGGGATTCTGCGCTTGAACGCTCATGAATGATAAAGTTGTGTCTTTTAAGGAGGGAGGTCATTGCACTGCGGCGCTTTCGTTGCGAATCAACCACCAATACCCCAATGTTTTTATTCTTCTCTAAGCGAATGAGCAGGCGGCTTAAATACTCATAGATTTGTGCGTTCTTCTTTGGAATATAATCAACTACGGCTTTGCTAAGAATATTATCTCTTATATCGCCATCGGTGCTTGATGTAATCACTATCACGGGAACGAATGAGTCGATAGCGAAGTCAATTGCCTCACCATGTTGAGCATCGGGCAAATTATAATCGACTACGGCGCATAAAAAACTCTCAGGGGAACTATTATTAAAGATAGTTTTAGCTTGCACAAGTGTCGTTGCACTGATTACGTCAAGATTTGCTTTGCCAATGACACGCTTCAAGACTCGCAAGCTCGAGAGGTCGTGTTCTATTAGCAGTACCTTATATTTCATGCTGTAAAGCTCATAAAATCATGCCTTAATGAATGATACTAATGCATTCTTAAGCTGTGTGCGATGCAAAATTTCGTATATCATTGAAATAGCCGTAAGTTTTGGCTTTTAGAACTCGCACTAACTGAAGCCAAAGCGAATTAGGATTTTATATTTAGACCAATGATATATGAGAGCCACACACAAGAGCATTCGCAATGAACAATATTGACATTCTGGCGTTTAGCGATGAACTCGCGCCTCACTTTGAAAGCATAAATGCGCAATGGATTAATGCTATGTTTATTTTAGAGGATATAGATAAACAGGTGCTTCAGCAGCCTCGCGAACATATTATTGATAAAGGGGGAAAGATTTGGTTTGCAAAGCATCCGGAGTTGGGAGTGATTGGAGCATGCGCCCTGCTCAATAAGGGCGAGGGGAATTTTGAGCTAACCAAAATGGGCGTGCTTGATTCTGCTCGGGGGCTAAAGGTGGGAGAGTTGTTGCTGCAATTCGTCATTAAAGAAGCCGTAAAAATGCCAGTAAATTGTTTGTTTTTACTAACTAATGCGAAGTGCGAAGCCGCCATTCATCTATATGAAAAAAACGGCTTTGTGCATGACCGAGATATTATGCAAACTTATGGGCAAAGTTACGAGAGGTGCAATGTGGCAATGCGTTACGCTCCGCAACAAGCTTAGTAACATTCAAGATCCAAGATTTAGACTCCAATATTCAAAAAAGCTTATAAAACTCACCAACAACTTGGCTCAGATCAATGCACGCAGATCATGAGGTGCTATTATGAAACTATGACATCGGTCTTTTTCTATTCTGGTATTCTTTCATGCAATCTGTCGTTTCACAGTTTCAAAACAAAATAAATTGGTCAGAGATCATCAAATCAGGTGATCGCATCTTCCTAGGCTCGAATGCTGCTATCCCTAACGCCCTCGTCGATAGTTTGATTGCTACGGGTAAAGATATTAAAGACATTGAAGTCACTCATATAGGCACATTATCCGACGAACGCTGGGCTTTAAAGGAACATCAGAAACAGTTCAAAGTGAACACTTTTTTCATTCATGGCAAAGTGATTCGTCAAGCCGTTGATGAAGGAAGAGCTGATTATACTCCGTGTTTTTTATCTGAAATTTCTAGTTTATTTTCAAACGATATACTGCCGTTAGATGCGGCGTTAATCATGGTGAGTCCGCCAGATGAACTCGGCTATTGCTCACTCGGTGTATCAGTTGATGTAGTGATGTCTGCGGCGCGTTCGGCTAAAAAAATCGTTGCACAAATCAACCCACTTATGCCGAGAACAGCAGGTCACTCCTTTCTCCATATCTCTGAGTTTGCGGCATGTATTCAGCATGAGCAAAGCCTGCCAGAAATTAAGCCTGCCGAGAAAAGTGACATTTATGAGCGCATAGGTCAGTACGTTTCAATGCTGGTTGAAGATGGAGCTACTCTGCAATTAGGGATTGGTAAAATTCCAGATGCGACATTGCGATATTTGGGCAAACATAAAAACTTAGGAATTCACAGTGAAATGATCAGTGATGGGGTAATTGAACTGATTCAAAAAGGGGTGATCAATAATCGTGCTAAAACCTTTCACCCGGGTAAGTCGGTAGTCAGTTTTTGCATGGGTACAAAGCGTCTATACGATTTCGTGCATGACAACCCTCATGTCGAGTTTTACCCTTCGAGTTACGTTAACAAGCCGACAAATATAGCTAGAAATGACAAGTTGGTTTCAATCAATAGCGCTTTAGAAGTTGACCTAACGGGACAGGTAGTTGCTGATTCAATAGGGCATGATTTTTATAGCGGTATTGGTGGGCAAATGGATTTTGTTACTGGTGCAACTTTGAGTAAAGGTGGTAAGCCTATAATCGCATTACCTTCGACGGCGAAAGGTGGTACGGTTTCACGCATTGTGGCGAACATACAGGAAGGAGCCGGTGTGGTGACGTCTCGCGGAAACGTCCACTATATCGTGACAGAGTTTGGTGTCGCGAGCTTAAAAGGTAAGAGCATTCGAGAGAGAGCATTGGAATTGATTCGTGTAGCACACCCCAAGTTTAGGGAAGGCTTGCTTGAGTCTGTCAGACAGCATTATTGGGTGCCAGATTACCAAACCAAGTATCCAACAGATATTCCCGAACTGGGTGAGTTACAACTTCAAGAAGTAGATGTTCACGGCGAAGTTTTTTATCTAAGGCCGCTTAATCCTGCAGATGAACGACGGCTGCAAGAATTTTTCTACTCGCACACGAAGGAAACCTTGCGCTTGCGCTACAACTATGTCCCACAGGGGATGAGCAGACAAAACTCCTGCGACTTAGTAAGCGTTGATCAAACAAAGGATATTGCCTTGACCATTGTTAACCAGCAAGGCTCAAGTGTAAAAATTGAAGCTGTTGGGCGCTATTACTTAAATGCGGATAATTCCTGTGAGGTTGCTTTTGTTACTCGCGAAAATCAACAAGGCAAAGGTATGGCTTCCCGACTGATGAAAGAGATGATTAACATAGCGACAAAAAGGCACTTAGCTAAGATGGTCGCTTATGTGCGTAGTGAAAATAAACCGATGATTGCCGTATTTGAACAATTTGGGTTTAAACGCGTTTTCAATCCCGATCCAGCAGAAGTCGAATTAGTCTTGTTTTTGGAGGAACATTAAATGCCAGTTACCGTAATTAGCAGTCCAAAATGTTTGCTGCACGATATGGATCCAGAGCATCCAGAGCAGCCCGCGAGGTTGCATAGTATTAATGACCAAATTATATCCTCGGGGCTGGAGTTTGCGGTTCATTTCTCAGATACAAAGGCTGCAGAATTGAGTCAACTGTACCGTGCTCACGACCCAAAGTTTGTTGATAAAGTCATAGCAGAAGCGCCAAAAGAAGGGCACCGTTGGTTAGATGACGATACGTTAATGATGCCTGATTCATTGGGCGCAGCTATGCACGCTGCAGGAGCCGGAGTGCACGCGGTCGATTTACTCATGAAAGGGGATTCGAGCAAAGCATTTTGTTCGGTACGTCCGCCTGGTCATCACGCGGAGCACGCTAAGTCGGGCGGCTTTTGTATATTCAACAATATTGCAGTAGCGGCTTTACATGCGCTAGAGCATTACAATTTGAAAAAAGTCGCGATAATTGATTTTGATGTGCATCATGGAAACGGCACAGAGGATATTTTTAAAGACGACGAACGCGTTCTTTTCTGCTCTTCGTTTCAACATCCTTTTTATCCATTTACTGGCGATAAACCCGCTAAAGATCATATCGTTAATGTGCCTGTACCTGCGGGAACTAAAGGCGCAGAATATCGAGAACTGGTCATGCCTTGGTTTGATAAATTAGATGCATTTGCGCCAGAGTTGATTTTTATCTCTGCGGGTTTTGATGCACATGCAGAAGACTCATTGGGGCATCTTAGGTTGGTTGAAGCTGATTACGAGTGGCTGACTTTGCAAATAAAGGCAGTTGCAGACAAACATTGTGGCGGTAAAATAGTGTCCATGCTTGAAGGTGGGTATGCCTTAAGCGCTTTATCTCGCAGCGTTGTTACGCATATAAAGGCTTTAATGACATAAAACGACTATTAAACTCGATCCTACCTTTTTAAAATTGAGTATTCCCTTATACTATTGAAAAATATAAGTATCCAACAGCATATTCAAGCGCATTCTCTAAGTTTGGTTTAGCTTAGTTGAGTTCAGCTTAGCTTGCACGAATTGCGAATTTAGGCTGTGTTTAGATTAGGCTTTGTCTATTTAAGATATAGAAGGTAAAAGACGATAATGAAATATTCTCCACTTGGAAGTTCAGGTTTATCAGTGTCTCGCGTTTGTTTGGGAAGCATGACTTGGGGCGTGCAAAACACTCAAGCAGATGCCGACGAGCAAATTGAATATGCAATCGAGCGTGGTGTTAACTTTATCGATACGGCCGAAATGTATCCTGTTCCACCTTCTGAAGAAACTTACGGTGATACAGAGCGGTGTATTGGCGATTGGTTATCTCGCCATCCTGAAAAGCGTGAAGATCTTATCATCGCCTCAAAAATAGCGGGCCCAGGATTTACTTATATTCGTGACAATGACTTGATTAGCAGTGCGACGATTGAAAAAGCATTAGAAGACTCACTGGCGCGTTTGCAAACAAATTACATCGATGTTTATCAACTTCACTGGCCAAACAGGAATTCACCACACTTTGCTAAACACTGGCCCAATAATGTGAAGCCAAGCCAACAAGATGTGAAAGCTGAGAAAGTAAGAATGCGGGATATCGTTGAAGGTATTGGTAAAGCACTTGATAGCGGCAAGATCAGACACTGGGGGCTGTCTGATGACACCACGTGGGGTATTCATACATACTTAAACTTGTGTGAAGAACTCGGTGTAGCGAAACCGGTTTCTATTCAAAATGAATTTAGTCTACTGCACATCAAAGATTGGCCGTATCTGATTGAATCTTGTGTGTTTGAAGACATCGCTTATTTGCCTTGGTCACCATTAGCGAGCGGCGTTTTGTCAGGTAAATATATTGGTGGGGCAAGGCCTGTAGGTAGTCGTTGGACAATGACTCAACGACAAGGTTTATTCCGCGATACTACGCATTCAAATCAGGCAGTTGTAGCATATTGTGAAGTAGGCAAAAAACACGGTATGACGCCTAGCCAACTGGCACTGGCATGGTGCGATCAAGTTGATGGCGTAACATCTACGATTATCGGTGCGACTAAAATGTCCCAATTGAAAGAAAATATTGACGCATTTGACATGACATTATCTGAAGCTTGTTTAGCGGATGTTGAAGCAGTATTGCAACAATACTCTGCACCATTTTAATTAGTACAATAATTGGTAGTAGGGCCGATTTAACTAAGCATCGAGCCCTAGCTTCTCTACAATAGCAGTGACATCTTGTCTGAAGCGCGTTTTTCTGAGCGTTCCGTTAATCTGTCCTAAGCCATAATGCTCAATCTGAGATTGAGCATAGAAGAAGCTTTCACACTTAATTTCAGCAAAGCTTAGCTCGTCGAAATCCAGGGTATCCATCGATCTCTCAAACACGATCAGATCAGTTAGACGGCTCACGTAATAACTAAAGGCAACAATTTTTTGTTGTTCCTCTGACAACGCAGACTCTTCAAGTTTATTTACCATTGGCAAAATGCTTGCACCAATGCTTTCGACAATCTCTTCGGGGAGTTCTGCATTTTTTGCAAAGGCTTTACCCATTATCGCCGGATTGGTGCCGAATTCTTTTTGTATGCTTTTTATTCTTTTGAAATAGTTAGAATGGTTCAAATAGTATTTAGCCACTTTAGGCTTGGCAGTGAGTATTGAGATGTCACCAAGGTAATCAAGTAAGCAACGAGTCGATAGCTCTGCAGAATTATCTAGTTTTAAATCCTTGGCAATCAGCAAGCCAATTGAACTAGCAAGGAAGCTCGCTTTCCAGATTTTGTGATAAGCCAACTTTTGCTCATTAGTTGCAAAGTCAGCACTGCGCTCTAAGGCAAATTGCATGGCAATATTCTTTGCTTGCAGAACACCTAAATAAACGATGGCATGATTAATTGTGGTAATTGACTTACGCAATGCAAATAACGATGAATTTGATACTTTAATTACTTTTACAACCAGCTCTGGGTCATTTTTAATGATATCTAAAAGCTGCTTAGGATCGTTGATATCACGTGTTAATGACATCAACAAAGGATGCGGTTTTTTTAAGCTGGTTGCTGAATCGATTAGTTTTTGCTGTTTTTTGTCAGCAACGTCTTCGAGTAACTCAAAAGTAGTAAACTCTTCTGAGACTTGAGGAACATCTTTCGGATTACGAAGCTTAATACTAGGTTCGGCGACGGTTTCCTCAATGCCGACGAACGTATTTTTGGGTTCTGTCCTTTTCGCATTCGGGTTCTTCGTCGCAATAGTCGACTTTTTACTCATACGATATAGGAACAGAACTAAGATGAGTCCTACAATCGCAATTGAGTTGATAATAATATCTAAGGGCACTGAAAGCCTCTATTAAGCTTTATCCATATTTGCATCTTACTATATCCCTAAGTATAGCTTATGCATAGAATTTGATCTAAAGGTATGTTTTTAGACATTTATGCATTCGTGATGTTCGCATCATTATTATATTCAACAAAAAAATCTACGCTATGGAGCGTAGATTTTTAGTTTTTATTAAACTTAAAGGGGCTACTTTATTACTTGCACAGCCTTAAGATATAAGTCTACAAATAGTTAAAACGCATACTTCAATGAAAATTGAACTCGCGTCATGTCGCCATCAGCACCCGATTCAATCTCTCTAGTTGCTTGTTTAATTTCGCCGCCAACCGTGATTGCTTTTGTCGGTGAATACAGCAAGTTAGCGCTGATGCTGCTAGTGCTTTCTGTCGCGGATACTCCCGTAAGTGCAACGTCGTTATCTACTGACAATGAAGCGAACATGAAGTTTGAACGTGTTTTGCTGTTCCAAACATGGCGGTATGCAATTGAATATGCTGTTGAGTCTATCGTCTCTAAATTACCATTTGCATCGATTACAGCGCCATTGACCGTATTTAAAGCTAAATAGCGACCTAAACCAGAACCCGTGCTAAGAGACAAGCGAATATCGTCTTTCTCACCTACTTTTATTTTTGAGTTAATACTGATACCAGCAGAGGAAACGCTATCATCTATTGTACCTAAGTCGTCGTAGCTTAACTGGCGAACGATACCAGCAACAGACAGGTGCCCCCAATCAGCAGAGTGCGTATAACGAACAACAGCATCTGGCATCGCGCCGTCATCAGCAACAATTCGTCCGCCGCCACCAAAAGGTGTAATTGTGGTTTCTGAATTTTCCAATGAGAATTCCCAAGCGCCTGTTTTATATTTCACGAGAGCTTGACGGTTAAACGCTACGCCATCTGTATTCCCAACGAAATCAAGAGACTCAGGTAAGGTTCTAACGTCTTGGAAAGTACTCCAAGTTTGACCAACGGTCCAGCCCTTATAGCTAATGAATGCGTGACGAATTCGGGGGACATATGAGTTACTTACACGCTCATTACCGCCTGGAGTTACTAAGAAATCAAATTCCAACACACCAGTAATGCTGTCGCCTTCATCGGTTTTGGTGTTCGTTGTAAAGCGAAAACGGCTTTGTTTGATGTGTGCATCAAACTGCGTATCTTCATCTGCACCACCAACAGGTGTTAGACCTGGTAAGTAGAAATCACGACCAATGCTTTGTGTACCTAGCGTGCCATCTGAGTACGAACTAAACATTGCGTCAGCTTTAATATATCCGCTGAACTTAACATCAGTGCCTGCCAACATGTCGGCCTGTGCATTCATCGAAACTGAAGAAATGCCAAGTGCTAATGAAACCGCTAGTGCAGACTTTAATATTGAAATTTTCATGTGCGTATCCATCTTCTTAAACGTTAAAAGTGTGTAAAGTTATCGTTATTTGTTGTTAATATTACGTAAAACCTCGAGGATTCAAATTAGCGCATGGTCTATCATACTAAGGTCGTAGACGGCGTAAAAATCTCTAATACTTCGAATGATACCAAAGTCTCATTTTTGTTTATCTATTTAAGTTTATTGTAGAGGTATTAAAATTAATTATTTTTTAGCATGTAATAAACGGAGACAACATTATGTCGGCCAATAAACTTTATCCAGTGCCAGAATCATATAAGCAAGATACCTTGCTCACGCCAGAAAAGTACAATGCGATGTACGAGCAGTCAGTGACTGACCCAGAGGCTTTCTGGGCTGAGCAGATGACGCAAATTGACTGGTATAAAAAACCTAGCATTATTAAAAATACGACGTTTGATGCTTCAGAACTTTCTATTAAGTGGTTTGAAGATGGCGAATTAAACGTCAGCTATAATTGTATTGACCGTCATTTGGCTACACGCGCTAAAAAAACCGCACTATTTTGGGAAGGAGATTCACCCAACGATAGTCAAAAAGTGTCATATCAAGAATTGCACTATGAAGTTTGCAAGCTTGCGAATGGTTTGAAAAAGCTTGGTGTGAAAAAAGGCGATCGTGTAGCTCTTTATATGCCGATGGTGCCCCACGCTGCATATGCCATGCTAGCTTGTGCTCGCATTGGTGCTATTCATTCCGTTATTTTTGGCGGGTTCTCTCCCAATGCTATTGCCGACCGTATTAATGACAGCCAGGCTAAAGTGGTTATTACATGTGATGAAGGCCGCAGAGCGGGTCGTTCAGTGCCGCTTAAAGCGAATGTTGATCAAGCACTTGCGAATGGTGCCTGCCCATCAATCACGGCAGTGGTAGTGCATAAATTAACAGGCGGTGACGTTAAGACAAACGAGCTCGATGTTTGGTGGCACGATCTTATTGATGATTGTTCAGCGCAGTGCGAACCAGAAGTGATGAATGCAGAAGATCCACTCTTTATACTTTATACTTCCGGCTCGACGGGTCAACCAAAAGGCGTCGTTCATACGACTGGCGGATATCTCGTATACACATCAATGACATTCAAATATGCCTTCGATTATCGCGAAGATGATGTTTTCTGGTGTTCGGCGGATGTGGGTTGGATTACAGGCCACAGTTATATCGTTTACGGACCTTTAGCAAATGGTGCGTCACAAGTATTCTTCGAAGGTGTGCCGACTTATCCTGACATTCGTCGCTTTGCTCAAATTGTAGAGAAATATAAAGCGACCACTCTCTACACTGCACCAACAGCTATTCGTGCATTAATGGCGCATGGCGACAAACCCATCGAAGGTTGTGATTTATCCTCATTGCGAATATTAGGTTCGGTGGGCGAGCCAATCAACCCAGAGGCTTGGGAGTGGTATTACCGTACATTTGGTCGAAGTCAGTGTCCTATTGTTGATACCTGGTGGCAAACTGAAACTGGTGGCGTGATGATTACTCCAATGCCGACTGTGCATGATTTAAAACCTGGTTCTGCCACACGCCCGATGTTCGGCATTCAGCCTGCTTTGTTTGATGCTGAAGGCAATGAACTAGAAGGTGCGGCTGAAGGTAACCTAGTCATTAAAGATAGTTGGCCGAGCCAAGCAAGAACGGTTTACAACGATCATAAACGCTTTATTGAAACCTATTTTAGCGCTTATCCAAACGTTTATTTCACCGGAGATGGTTGTCGTCGCGATGAAGATGATTATTTTTGGATTACCGGCCGTGTTGATGACGTATTAAACGTATCGGGTCACCGCTTAGGAACTGCTGAAATAGAAAGTGCCTTGGTTGCGCATCCTGATGTGGCTGAAGCTGCTGTTGTTGGGTACCCGCACGACATAAAAGGTCAAGGGATCTATGTTTACATTACTGCGAACGAAGGTGTTGAGGTCAATGATGAGCTGACAGCACAAATTCGCAAGTGGGTGCGCACTGAATTAAGTCCAATTGCAACACCGGATATGATTCAGTGGACTAATGGCTTACCGAAGACGCGCTCTGGCAAGATCATGCGCCGTATCCTGCGTAAAATAGCAGCCAATGAACACGCAAACTTAGGTGATACATCAACATTGGCAGATCCGTCTGTTGTTGATAGACTCATCGAGGAGCGATTGAACAAATAAAAGGAATTGGTATGGTAAACCTGCTGATAGCAGACGACCATCCTCTGTACCGTGATGCCCTGAAAGGGGCATTAGGTATGGCGTTTAGTGAACTGAATATACTTGAGTCTGGCGATTTGAATGAAACAGTAAATATGCTTGAACAGCATGATGTTGATTTACTGCTACTCGATTTACATATGCCAGGCAGTAGTGATCTTTTCGGATTATTACATATCCAAAAATCCTTCCCGGATTTGCCAATAGCAGTTGTTTCTGGCACGGAAGACGCGTCACTTATCTCAAAAGTTGTTGGTGTCGGCGCAATGGGTTTCATACCCAAAACAGCCAGTGCAAAAAATATCAGCGATGCTGTTAATGCTATGCTTGATGGCGATGTATGGGTGCCAGAAAGCGTTCGTCAACAAATTGAACAGGTTGATGAAAACTTCTCGGTATTAGCAGAAAACGTCGCTAGTTTAACACCTGCACAATACAAAGTGCTGTGCTACATGCGCGACGGTCTACTTAATAAGCAAATTGGCTACAACTTAGAAATTGCAGAGGCAACAGTCAAAGCTCATGTCACAGCTATTTTCAGGAAGCTTGGCATAAATAATCGTACTCAAGCAGTATTGATCGCTAGTGAATTGCAGCTAGAGCCTCCCACTAAATAAGGCAATTTTTTATCATCGATTTGAAATGATGACAATTCCATGACAAAAGTGAAGTTAAAAATAGATAAGCTGGTTTCATCAACGTAATATCACCTTAAGTGAGGATGAAACCAAATGAAATTAATCGCAAACTCTATCAAAGCGGCAGTAGTTGCCGCGCTTGTTATTGCTCTAGCAAACTGTGCTACAGCCCCTTCAGAAAATGAGGCAAGGCGTGACTCAAGCGCAAAGGCCGCAAATGAAGTTAAGGCAGAAGCTCAAGCTCAAGCACAGCGACGTGCGAAGCAAAAATCTGAAGCCAGTGAAGCCGAAAGAATTAGCGTCATCGCAAGTAGACTAAAAGCTGATGACGATACGGTGCTTGCGGATCAAAATCAGCCCTTGCCTCCAAGGGCACCTGAAGCCTTAATTTCCGACACTTTAAAACAGCTACTTACTCAAGTAAAAACGAACAATGAGTTATTAGCACACAGCCAAAGAGACGCAGAAACAGGTTTTAATAATCAGCCTTTTACTCATAACTTGACGCAAGCACAGAAAGAAGAATTATACCGTCTGGTGTCTCGCCATCCAGAGTCTGTTGGACAAATATTCAAGCGTTATCGCGTAAATCCCACAATCGAAACAGAATATAATGCAATATCTACTTTTGCGATGGATGTCGACAATGGCTCATTCAAACTTGCGTCAGCGATGTTACACAGCAACAGAATGCCAGACCCTGCAGGTATTAGAGTTGAGGAATTTGTGAATGCACTCGATTATCAGTATCAACACAGTGATGACTTATTTGCCTTAAGCGCCGAGGCAATGCGGTCGCCTTTTCGTGAGGGGTTTTATTTATTACATGTCGGCGCTCAAACACGGGAACTTAAGGCAGGTGAGAGAAACCCAAGTAATATTGTACTCGTTGCAGATGTGTCGGGCTCTATGGGCTCTGACGATAAAATCGAATTGCTTCAAGTTGCGATGAAAACCTTGGTGTCACAATTAGATAAAAACGATAGAGTTGCGCTTGTGGCATATAGTGACAATGCAAAAGTACTTTTAGACCCAACTCGCGCTTCAAGCAAACGAAAAATCTACAAGGCCATTGAACGCCTGCGAGCTAACGGTAGCACCAATGTTGAGGCTGGGTTAAAAACGGCCTATCGTTTGGCAAATGAAATGCAAGAGCCTGGGTTTAATAATCGCGTCATCCTGACATCTGATGGAATGGCAAATACGGGCTCTCGCTCACCTGAAGCCATATTGTCAACTATTAACGATGCAAAACAAAATGGTATTTTTTTAACGACCCTCGGTGTTGGTAAAGAAGTCTACAATGATTATTTATTAGAACAATTAGCGAACCAAGGCAACGGTACTTATTTGTATATTGCTGATTTAGATGATGTGCAGGAAGTCTTTGTTGATAATATTAACAGCCAACTTCAGACGGTAGCTAAAGATGCCAAGATTCAAGTGGCATTCGACCCAGCGATCGTTAGTCATTATCGACTTTTAGGTTATGAGAATCGCCACTTAGAAACACAAGATTTTATGGATGCGGAAAAAGATGGTGCAGAAATTGGCGCAGGTCAAAAAGTCACAGCAATTTATGAGATAAAGCTAGCTGAATCGATAAGAGAGAATTTACCAAGAGCGAAAGCGATTGCAAGCTTAGCTGTCTCGTATAAGAAACCGGAAGGAAAGAAGGTCTTTCAAATTCAGAAGAACATTCCAGTCAGCATTATCCAGCAGAACGTTGAGCATACTTCTGCCGATAGTTTGCTGTCTTTCTCAATGGCTGCGTTTGCTGAAAAGTTACGCCAGTCGTATTGGGCAAGATTTTATACTTATCATGAAATTGAAGGCTTGTTGTTGACACTGCCACGAAACTATCAAGCGCATCAACAAGTGAAGGAGCTAAAACAATTAATTTCAATAGCAGAACGATTGGATAATGGCTATGACGAGTTCGAAGCAAATTACCCTATATCCAAGGTAAGTTTTGAAAGAGTACCTTTACTTGACTAACTCAAGCGAAAAACCAAGAACAAGCGTTGCCCATGTTGCTACTTACGCAACGCTTGTGATGGTGGGCTTACTCATTGTCGTAATGCTGGTAGTGGAGCACAATCAGGCGAAAAGTTTGGTGCAAGATAACCAAGTATTGATGCGTGACATTGTGCTTAAAACAATGCAATCAAATATATCCAACTTAGTCGCCGAATACCCTTTAGATAAAACTGATATTGAAAACAATTGGCTAACATTAGAGCCAAATTTTGAAGCGTATAAAGATAGCGAAGCAATCTATCCTTACCGATTCAATGGGACAATAAGTAGTGAGCCTTCAGAATTGTGGCATGACTATCGGGACGCAATTGATGATAGCAAGCAAAGCGATTTATATGAGAAAAGCGACTTAGCTGGCCAAAACAATCTATCCCTCCAAGGTGAGTTATCAGGCCAAGGAGGTCTCTCAAGTAATGAAGGTCTCTCAAGCCATAGCCTTGAGAGAATAAAAGCGCTTATTGCACTTAAAAACGCGTTGGCCTCGTCCGAGCCGGAAATGATTAGGCAGTCGATAGATAAATACTTCACTCATGTCCAAAACTATCAGTTGTCGGTATTGGAAGAAATCGTTAGCGCTTTGAGCTTTTTGCGAATCGACAAAACTTCACGCTGGAATGATGTATTGATTGAGCAAATATTGAAGCAGCAGAGCCCGCAACCGAAGCCTTTGTTTGACTATCTATTTAAACAAAATAAGCGACTTAACTCCGCCGATTTACGCAAGGCTTTGGAAAACTTAAAAGAGGTATTGGCACCAACAGCTATTGATCAAACCTGGTTTGAAAAAAATGCGCGAGCACTTTGGCAAGAGAATCGTCAATTGCCGGTAAGTGGTTTTCAACACTTTACTATCATCGACCATGTCTATTTAGTACTTAAACCCAATGACAATATTACTTTAGTCTTGCCATTCAACATTCAAGTTGAGCTTCAGCAGGTACAAACGCAGTTGATTGAACAAGGGGTTCTTGACGTAAGCGATCAAATCGAAATCAGCCATTTGTCAGATACGCCTAGTCAAATACATTTGTCAGAACTGGCATTCGATATAAACCGCAAGCAGTGGCAGGAGCAAATTCAACGTCAGCGCATCTATTTTGTAGCAAAGCTAATAGCCACCTCAGTGCTAATTATGGCGCTATTGATTTTAGCCAGGTGGATTGCAAGTCGCCAACAAAAAAAGCTTGAGTATATTCAAATGCGGGAAGGCTTTGTCAATTTGGTCAGTCATGAGTTGAAAACGCCCTTAGCATCAATTCGCATCATGATTGAAACCTTGCAAAAGAGAAATGAGCGCGCATTGAGTATTAAAGACTACCCTGAAAAAATCATTGCTGAAGTCGATCAACTATGGATGATGGTAGACAATTTACTCTCGATGAATCACATAAAATCGAAGGAGCTGATACTTAATCTAGAACCTTGTAATTTATATGAAATCGTTGAGCGAGTAAGACTTAAACTCAAAGAAAATGACAGTATTGTTGTTAGCATAGATAACAAAATACCCACTCATATTCACCTTGAACTCGACGTTTTGTTATTCGAGCTGGTGCTAGTTAATCTGATATCTAATGCTGTGAAATACTGCGATAAGGATGTTTCAGTTATTGAGCTAGACTATGATCTTAATACACATTGCCTATTCTTTCAGGATAATGCCTGCGGCATTGCGCAAGAAAATTGGAAACGCGTATTTGATGACTTTTTTCGTGAGGATAAGCAATTATCGAGACAAGGAACAGGGATAGGATTATCCTTATGTCAGCAGATTTTAAAACTGCACAATGCTAGTATTTCGATTCAAGAGTCGAGCAACAAAGGCACGCTTTGGTGTATGGATTTGAGCCAACTGGAAAGGAACAGGGAAAGTGACACATAGCTTGCTCATTGTTGAAGATGATAAAAACCTGCGCGAAACACTAGCCGATAATTTGGAACTCGAAGGTTTCAAGGTATTTACCGCTGGCACTCTTGAAGCAGGCGAGCGTGTATTGGAAAGCACACCAATTGATTTAATTGTGTTGGATGTGATGTTGCCAGATGGTGAGGGCTTCTCTTTATGCCGCTGGGCGCAACAACATATGTCTGTGTCTATTCTCATCTTAAGTGCTCGAACACTTGAGAAGGACATCGTTGAGGGCTTCATTGCTGGTTGTGACGACTATGTGAGTAAACCTTATCGTGCCACTGAATTGATATTGCGAATTAAAGCCCTGTTAAGGCGTCACACAAGTGCCAAGCTTATCGATCAGAATGTGACGACTACCTCTAATATAAATGGCTTCACGGTTGATTGGGGTCTGCGTGTAGTTAAAAATCAAGGGCAGGATTTACATCTTACGAAAACAGCATTCAACATCCTAGAGTACCTATATCAGCACCGAAATCAATGCTGCAGTCGAGACGATATCCTAGACAATGTATGGGGTAAGAATATGTACGTTGATAATCGCACGATAGACAACTTTGTGTCGCAACTTAAGAAACAGCTGAGTTTGTCAGGCGAAAAGCCATTTAAAATTAAGACCATTCGAGGGGTTGGCTACAGCCTTGTAGCTTAGAGAAATGCGAGAGATTCCTTCAAATCAATGACTTAGCATATGCCAAAAAAAGGCGCGCTATTAATAGCGCGCCCCGTGAACAAAACTAGCATCCCGAATCAAATCGCAAGTACTAAATCGCAAGTACTAAATCGCAAGCATTAAAGCGCCGTTTCCAATATTTTACGACTAACATCCGGTGTAATGTCACCATGTTCACCTAACTTCAGCATGCCATGTTGCTTGAGTTTTTCGATCAGCAAATCAATATCACCTTTACCAAGTTCAACATGTGAAAGTCTTGTTGGAACTTGCATCGTTTCGAAAAACTGCTCGGTCAATTCAATCGCACGATTGATACGTGAATCTTCATCACCTTCAGTTAAATTCCAAATGCGCTCGGCGAATTGAAGTAGTTTCTCTCGTTTTGCTTTGGCGCATACTTTCATCACCGCAGGCAATACAATCGACAATGTGCGAGCGTGATCGATACCGTGAGTACCTGTTAATTCGTGACCAATCATATGGGTAGCCCAATCTTGCGGCACTCCCGAACCGATCAGTCCGTTCAATGCCATCGTTGCTGCCCACATGATATTGCCGCGGATCTCTATGTCTTTCGAAGTTTCTGGCGCTAGTGCTTTCGGACCTTCTTCAATCAATGTCAGCAACAAACCTTCAGCAAAACGGTCTTGAACTTTCGCATTGACGCTATAAGTCAGGTATTGCTCCATTGTGTGAACGAATGCATCGACAACACCATTACTAATTTGACGTTCAGATAACGACAAGGTGACCGCGGGGTCAAGCACTGCAAAAATTGGGCGAACTAAGGGGCTTTGGAATGGTAACTTGTTTCCATCACGCGTGACTACTGCGCCTGTATTAGACTCGGAGCCTGTGGCAGGCAAAGTTAATACGCAAGCGAGAGGTAAAGCCTTGCGAATGCGTGCTTGTTTACTGACGATATCCCAGGGCTCATCGCCTTCAAATAAAGCAGCTGCAGCAATAAATTTAGAACCATCAACAACGGATCCACCACCCACTGCCAGGATGAAGTTGATATTGTGTTCTTTAATAGTATCTTGGGCTTCCATCAATGTGTCGTAGCTTGGGTTTGGCTCTATGCCGGAAAACTCAAACCAAGTGTGGTTCGATAGAGCATCACTAACTTGATCAAAAACTCCATTATTTTTGATCGAACCACCGCCGTAGGTTACTAATACCTTAGCATCACTCGGTATGTTTTTTCTGATTGAAGCGATTTGTCCTTCGCCAAACAGAATTTTTGTTGTGTTCTCGAAACTAAAATTTAACATGAAAAATATCCCTAATTGCTTATAAAAGATGACTGCTAAAAAGCAGTCATTACATCAAATTCCTGTGGCCTAAACTAAGCTTGCTAACAATTTTTGCGCAGCTAACTCCGAGCTAGCAGGGTTTTGGCCGGTAATCATTAAACCATCCTGAACTGCAAATGCACTCCAATCAGCTACTTTGTTGTACTTACCGCCGCGTTTGATCAGCTCATCTTCTAACAAAAATGGTACGACTTCACTCAACTGAACCGCTTCCTCTTCGCTATTTGTGAAACCGGTGACGGCTTTATCTTTAACGTAGAACTCACCAGTCGGATCCTTAATGTTTAAGAATGCAGCACTTGCGTGACAAACAGCTGCGATTGGTTTGTCCGAAGCTAAGAAGTTTTCAATTAATCGAATTGAATCCGCGTTGTCTGCAAGGTCCCACAATGGGCCGTGCCCGCCAGGATAAAAAACAGCATCGAAATCATTAGAGTCCAGATCTTCCAGTTTTACTGTATTGGCAATCAAGGCCTGTACTTCTTTGTCGGCATCATAACGATGAGTGGATGGCGTTTGAAAGTCGTCTAACTCACTTTTTGGGTCAATAGGGGGCTGACCACCTTGTGGTGACGCCAAAGTTACTTTCAAGCCGGCATCTACAAAGGCGTAATAAGGAGCAGCAAACTCTTCCACCCAAAATCCCGTTTTCTCGCCCGTATTGCCCAACTCGGCGTGAGAGGTTAAGACCATTAGTATGCGTTTCGCTGGATTCTGTGTATTCATAGTTTTCTCTCCTTCTAATAATAAGAACGACAAGTATAAAACTTGAAATTAAATTAAACAATGAGGATAAAATGAATAACATTGTTTTAAAAATTAATACAGAGTCTGCTACAATGCCTTATGAATCTACATTTTGAACAATTAAAAAGTATGGTGGTGTTTGCTCAAGTCGTCGAGCAGGGCAACCTCACCGCTGCGGCTAAGCATATTGGCCTTTCGCGAGCGGTGGTTAGTTATCACATCAAAAAGCTAGAATCTCAGCTGGGTGTCAAGCTACTCAATCGCTCCACGCGTTCAATTTCGCTTACGGAGGCGGGCTCAGAATACTATCAATCATGTCGAATAATCTCTGAACGTGCGATTACAGCCAATCAGCAAATGGAGAACATGAAGAGTGAGCCTGAAGGTTTGCTGAAGATTACCTGTCCTGTGAATGTTGGTTTGCAAATGGTCGTGCCTGCATTAAATCATTTTCGTAGTCTGTATCCAAAAATTGAACTAGATGTCATGCTTACGGATGAAGTAGTGAATATACTGCAAGAAGGAATCGACCTAGCGATAAGAGGAGCACCTTTGCCAGATTCAGGCTTGCAAGCGAGTAAGCTTTCTACGCTTACAACCTGCTTATGCGGATCGCCAGATTATTTCAAGAAAAGAGGTAAACCCAAGGAACCGTCGGACCTACAAGAGCATGATTGGGTCGTTTACAAATTAACATCTGGCGCAATAAAGCTAAGTAAGGGGAGTCAGTCATATAGTATTGCAGTCAAAGGTGGTATCAGCACTAACAATGCAGCAGCCAGAACGGCATTTATCGAAGGTGGACATGGATTAGGTCGTATCCCTGTTTACGATGCTTGGCCAAAAATTAAGAATGGCACCCTAGAATCTGTCTTGGATGAATATCAACTAGAAGACATTGATATTTATGGTGTGTTCCCGCCAGGCACTGATAGCTCGAAGAAATTGAGGCTTCTTCTAGACTATTTGAAAGACTATTTCATCAAAATTGATAGGCAAAAACAGAGTGTGTTGCCTAGTGCTAAAAAATGATATTTCTATTCGATGAATAGTTTTTCTTAACATTATCGGTAAGATAACGGCAATTTTTTTGGGCTATCTGCATTCTGGGGTTGGAAAATCTGTTTTCGACCCTACGGTGCAAAAACATCAGCTGGTTGGAAGTTGATTTCTCGGGTACGCTGAGTGAAATAAAGCGACGTTGACAAAGTCACTCTTGACTGGCAGTTGCCATCCAATCGCGGTCATAGCCGATACATCCAACACGTTATTTGAAACTTCCCACCGTCATCACCGCGAAGGCGGTGACCTCCAACTATTTAGAGAAATGTTTCGATAACAACAGATTTTATGTTATTGAAATAACTTCTTT